>DASRPJ010000001.1:0-17998 GCA_035646435.1 Thermoanaerobaculia bacterium
TGGCTCTTTCGGACGACCCCCGTCGCCCTCACCCGCCGGTAACGAAGCTCCTCTTCCGCCTGCGCGAGGAGCGCCTGGCCCTCGTCCTCGTCGTCGGTGGCGGTGACGATCCGGATCGAAAGATCGAGGAGCGCGGCGAGCTCCGCCGCGAGCGCGAGGGCCCGGCGCGATTTCGGGGATCCGTCCCACGCGAGCACCGGCTGCCGGAAGTCGCGGTAGTCGGAAGGCGCGACCAGGAGCGACGTCGGCATGCGCCGCGCGAGAGCGTCCGCGTGGCGCCCCACGAGATCCCGGCGGTGCGCCGCGTTCGCCCCGCGCGATCCGATCGCCGCGAGCCCGCAGCTCTGCGCCTGCTCCTCGAGGATCTCCGATACGTTGCCTTCCTCGAGCACGAGCTCGAACTCGACGCCCGCCTCCTTCGCCCGCGCCTCGAACGCCGCCAGGATCGCGCCTCCGGCGGATACGAGGGCCTCCCGGAGCTCGCCGGAGAGGTTCAAAAACGGCTGGAAGCCGACCGATCCGGACAGGTCCGCGACGACGACGCCGTCCAAGAGCGAGCGATCGACGACGTGGATGCCGCGCACGAGGCTTCGCGCGGAGCGCGCGAGCCGGAGCGCGTGAGAGAGGGCGCTCTCCGAGTGGGGAGAGCCGTCGAGGCCGACCGCGATGCGCGAGAACGTCATGAGATCACCACCCCCGCATACCCGACGACCGAGGAGGGGTCGCCGGTCTCGTCTCCACTGTCTCTTCGGGCCGCGACCTCCGCCCGCGACGCTCCGAGCGCGCGGGCAGCGAAGAGGAGCGCGGTCGTGGGGAGGAACCCGCACATCGAGATCGATCGCGCGAGCACCGTCTCGAAGAGGCCTTCCGCGTCGATCGCCTCGACTCGCGCGAGCGCCAGGTCGTCCTTCGCTCGGCCGACGCGCCGTGACTCATAGTGGTTCATGTCGGACGAGGCGAGAACGACCGGCGGATCCTCCTCTTCGGACACGAGGGTCGCGACGGCTTCCCCGACTTCGCGGCAGAGCGGGAGAGAGGGCTCTCCCAGGCAGACGGGAACGATCTCGACGTCCGGACGGAGGACCTGAAGGAACGGAAGCTGAACCTCGAGAGAGTGTTCGCGACGGTGCGCGTCGGCGTCCTCCACGAGGGTGGGCGCGAGCTCGAGGAGCCGGTCCGCGAGAGCCCGCGCGAGCGGCACGTCGCCGAGCGGCGTCCGCCAGGCGTCCGAAGGATCGAGAGCGGCGGGCGCGCCCGAGCCGGTGTGGTTGGGGCACAGGACGACCGCTCGCCGCGGCAGCGCCAGGCGGGCGTACACCGCCCCCGCGACCGGGCCGGAATAGACGTACCCGGCGTGCGGGACGACGGCTCCGACCGCCGGGCGCGGCTCCGCCTTCCCCAGAAACATCCGGACGTCGCGCTCGAGGTCGTCGGGACGGGCGGCGTAGAAGAGTCCGGCGACGGCGGGCGGGCGGATCGCCATGCGGCAATCGTAAGCGGAATCGAGCCCGTCCGTTCGGGCTCCGGGTCAATTGACGATGAGGGTCGCCTCGGTGGCCTGGCCCGCGAGCTCGATCCGGATCGTCGTGCTTCCGGGCCCGACCCCCGACGCCACGCCGCCGCCGTCGATCGTCGCCACCGACGGATTGGACGAGCGGAACTGCGCCATCGCGTTCTCGAACTTCGTTCCGTCCGGCATCACGGCGACCACTTCGAATCGCTGGGAGTCGCCCACCCGGACGAGGGCCGTCGACGGGCGCACCTCGAGGCGGGCGATGTCCTGGACGAGGACCGCCACGTCGGCGGCCCCCTCGAGCTCCCCGATCCGGGCGGTGACCGTCGCCTTCCCGTTTCCGACGGAGGCGACGAGTCCCTGCGAAGAGACGGTCACGACCTTCTCGTCGGAAGAGGACCACGTGAGCGGCAGGGCGACCGGCTCGCCCTTCGAGCTTCGGACGACGGCGCTCATCGGCAGCTGCGTGCCGGCCGGGCCCACGAGCGTCGCCTGGGCCGGGAGGAGCTCGATCAAGGCCGCGTCCACCACTTCGACGGGGACCTCGGCGGAAACGGTCCCGAAGGCGACCGTGACCGTCGCGTTCCCGGCCGACTTCGAGACGACGCGGCCTCCCTCATCGACGGTCGCGACCTCCGGCTTCGAGGAGGACCACGTCGCCTTGGGGCCCTCGTCGAGGGGCTGGCCCTTCTGGTCGAAGAGCCGGGCGGTCAGCCGCTGGCTCCTTTCGACGCCGTAGAGGAGGACTTTGCCGGGGGAGACCTGGACGGTGGCCGGTTTCCGCGAGCAGCTCGAGGCGACCGCCAGTGCGAACAGGCAGAGCGCGGCGCGCAGGACCGGAATCGCTTTCATTGGAACGACTTCGGAGAGGATAACACGCCCGGACGGGAAGGGGCCAACCGGACCCGCGGTATGAAACTCGCATGCAACTGCTACCATCTCGGATCGACGGAGAGAGGGATCTGACCCCTTCGGGATCAGACCCCCTTTTTCCGGCACGCCCAGGAGGACCCAAAAATGACCAGGGAGTACCCGCCCGGATACCGCTCGCGCCCGGCGACTGCGATTTCGCTCATTCTCCTGGCCGGGGTCGTGGCGGCTTCCACCCCAGCCGCGGGGATCACTCTGCCCGCCGGCTTCACCGACGAGCTCGTCGCCACCGTCGGGGCTCCGACCGCCCTCGCCTTCACGCCGGACGGCCGGCTTCTCATCACCACTCAGCCGGGGCAGCTCCGCGTCTACCAGAACGGCGCTCTCGTGGGAACGGCCGCGCTCAACCTCGCCGCGAACGGGGCGATCTGCTCGAACTCGGAGCGGGGCCTCCTCGGCGTCGCCGTGGATCCGGCTTTCGCGCCGACGATCAACAACTACGTTTACCTGTACTACACGTTCAACCGCGCCGGCACCTGCGTCAACCGGGTCTCGCGGTTCACGCTCTCCACGTCGAACGTCGCGTCGGGCGAGACCGTGCTCGTCGACAACATCCCGTCCACGGCGGGGAACCACAACGCGGGCGACGTGCAGTTCGGCAGTGACGGGACTCTCTACGTCAGCGTCGGGGACGGAGGGTGCGACTACGCGGGGGGCGGCTGCGCCGGCTCGAACGACGCCGCGCGGGACCAGCACAGCCTCGTCGGGAAGATCCTCCGGATCACGAAGGCGGGCGGAATCCCGGTAGACAACCCCTTCCTCGGCGCGGGCACCGCCGAATGCCGCTTCACGGGCGGGACGACGGCGGGGAACCGATGCCGCGAGACGTTCTCGTGGGGCCTGCGCAACCCGTTCCGGATCGCGTTCGATCCGAACGCGGCGGGCACGCGTTTCTTCATCAACGACGTCGGACAGGGGACATGGGAAGAGATCAACCTCGGTCAGGCCGGCGCCGACTATGGCTGGAACGTCCGGGAGGGGCACTGCGCGACCGGCTCGACGACCAATTGCGGCCCGCCCCCCGCCGGGATGACGAACCCCGTCCATGACTACGGCCGCACCGTCGGCGCGTCGATCACGGGGGGAGCGTTCGTCCCGAACGGTCTGTGGCTGTCGGACTACGACGGCGACTACCTCTTCGCCGACTACGTGGCGGGCAAGATCTTCCAGATCGAGGGCTCGGGCGCCGGGTCGCGCACGGAGTTCGCCACCGCCTTGGGAGGGTCGAGTGCCGTCCACCTCCTTTTCGGCCCCCGCGCGGGCAGCCAGGCGCTCTACTACACGACCTACGCGGGTGGCGGACAGGTGCGGCGGATTTACCACACCGCGGTCAACGGGGTTCCCACCGCGGTCGTCACGGCGGATCCGGTGAGCGGGCCCGCGCCCCTGACCGTGAACTTCGACGGCAGCGGGTCGAGCGATCCGGACAACGACCCGCTCACCTGGCTATGGGACTTCGGCGACGGCCAGACCGCGACGACGACCGGGCCGCTCGCGTCCCACACGTACTCGGTCAACGGCTCCTACACCGCTTCGCTCCGGGTCCGGGACGCGAGGAACGCGACGTCGGCGCCCGACACCGTCGGAATCTCCGCCGGCAATACGGCCCCGGTTCCGACGATCCAGTCGCCCGCAGCCGGATCGACGTTCGCCGTCGGCCAGATCATCACGTTGACCGGCAGCGCGACGGACGCTCAGGACGGGGATCTCCCGGGCTCCTCCTTCCAGTGGACGGTGCTGCGGCACCACGACACCCATACGCATCCCTGGTTCTCCGGAACCGGCAACAACCTGACTTTCACGGCTCCCGCGCCCGAAGACCTGTCGGCGACGAACAACAGCTACCTCGAGGTTCGCCTCACGGTGACGGATTCCGGGGGCGTATCGTCGACCGCGTCGCGGGACGTCCAGCCGCGGAAAGTCGCCGTCACCGTGGCGACGAGCCCGTCCGGGTTGAACGTCGTCGTGAACGGAACGACGATGACCGGACCGACGACCTTCACGTCGTGGCAGGGGTGGTCACTCTCCCTGAACGCGCCGAGCCCCCAGGGGAAGCATCGATTCTTGAGCTGGTCGGACGGCGGAGCGCAGGCCCACACGGTCGCGACGCCGGCTTCGGCGACGACCTACACTGCGGTGTTCAAGAAGGGCGGGAAGCCGAACTAGCGCCGGGGCCGGCGCCCCGGGAGGACGCGCGATGAAGAAAGACCCTCGGCTCGAATCCGGTCCGCGTCTCGCGGTCGCGCTGCTGACCCTGCTTCTGGCAGGGGTCGGCGCGGCGTCGCCGCCCGCGGGCGCGATCACGCTCCCGGCGGGGTTCACCGACGAGCTCGTCGCCAACGTCGGCGCGCCCACCGCCCTCGCCTTCACTCCGGACGGGCGGCTTCTCATCACGACCCAGCCGGGTCAGCTCCGGGTCTACCAGAACGGCGCCCTCGTCGGGCCGGCGGCACTCGACCTCGCCGCGGCCGGCCTCATCTGCTCGAACTCGGAGCGCGGCCTGCTCGGCGTCGCCGTGGATCCCGCCTTCGCCCCGACGAGCAACAACTTCATCTACGTTTACTACACGTTCAACCGGGCCGGGACCTGCGTCAACCGGGTCTCGCGGTACACGCTCTCCACGTCGAACGTCGCTTCGAGCCCGACGGTCCTCATCGACAACATCCCGTCGCCCGCCGGGAACCACAACGCCGGCGACGTGCAGTTCGGCAAGGACGGCTATCTCTACGTCAGCGTCGGGGACGGAGGGTGCGACTACGCCGGGGGCGGCTGCGCCGGCTCGAACGACGCCGCGCGAGACCAGCACAGCCTCGTCGGAAAGATTCTGCGCATCACGCGCGACGGGACGATCCCCCCGGACAACCCTTTCCTGGGCGCGGGGACGGCCGATTGCCGCGCGACGGGAGGCACCACGGCGGGCAACAAGTGCCGCGAGACGTTCGCGTGGGGTCTGCGCAACCCGTTCCGGATGGCGTTCGATTCGAACGCGGCCGCGACCCGTTTCTTCATCAACGACGTCGGACAGGGCGCGTGGGAAGAGATCGACCTCGGCGCCCCCGGGGCGGACTACGGCTGGAACGTGCGGGAGGGGCACTGCGCGAACGGCTCGACGACGAACTGCGGGCCGCCCCCCGCCGGCATGACGAACCCCGTGCACGACTATGGACGCACCGTCGGCGCGTCGATCACCGGTGGCGCCTTCGTTCCGAACGGCCTCTGGCCCTCGGAGTACGACGGCGACTACCTCTTCTCGGACTACGTGGTCGGCAAGATCTTCCGCATCGAGGGCTCGGGCGCCGGAGCGCGCTCGGAGTTCGCGACCGCCCTCGGCGGCTCGAGCGCGGTGCACCTGCTCTTCGGGCCGCGCGGAACCGGCCAGGCGCTCTATTACACGACCTACGCGGGCGGGGGGCAGGTACGGCGGATCTACTTCACGGCCGTCAACGGGGTTCCCTCCGCCGTCGTGACGGCGGACCCGGTGACCGGCCCGGCGCCGCTCACCGTGAACTTCGACGGCAGCGGCTCGAGCGATCCCGACAACGACCCGCTCACGTGGTTGTGGACGTTCGGGGACGGTCAGTCGGCGACGACGACCGGGCCTCTGACCTCGCACACCTATTCGGCGGCCGGGTCCTACACGGCGAGCCTGACGGTCCGGGACGCTCGCGGCGCCACGTCGGTGCCGGACACCGTCGCCATTTCCGCCGGGAACACCGCGCCGGTCCCGACCATCCAGTCGCCCGCCGCGGGCTCGACTTTTGCGGTCGGCCAGGTCATTACGTTGACCGGGAGCGCGACCGACGCGCAGGACGGCGATCTCCCGAGCTCGGCCCTGAACTGGACGGTCCTGCGCGTTCACGACGACCACACGCATCCCTGGTTCTCGGGCACCGGCAACAACCTGACGTTCGCGGCTCCCGCGCCGGAAGACCTGTCGGCGACGAACAACAGCTCTCTCGAGGTGCGCCTGACCGTCACCGACTCCGGGAACGTGTCGTCGACCGCCACGCGCGCCGTTGCGCCCCGAAAGGTCTCGGTCACTCTGGCGACGAATCCCGCGGGGTTGTCGCTCACGGTCAACGGCACCGCGGTGACGGGACCGACGACGATCACGTCGTGGGAGGCGTGGCAGCTCGCCCTGAACGCGCCGAGCCCCCAGGGCGGCCACGAGTTCGCGAGCTGGTCGGACGGAGGGGCCCAGGCACACTCCGTCGCGACGCCCGCAACGGCGAGCACCTACACCGCGACCTTCACCCCCACCTCGACGCCGATCGCCACGATGACGCGCACGCCGACGTCGACCCGGACCCCGACGGCGACTGTCACCCCGATTCCGCCGACCGCCACGCGCACGCCGACGGCGACGCCTACTCGGACGCCGACGACTGCGGCCACCGCGATTCCGCCGACCCCGACGCGCACGGCCACCGCGATCCCCCCGACGGCGACGCGCACGGCCACCCCGGTCCCGCCGACGGCGACGCGGACGGCCACTCCGGTCCCGCCGACCGCCACGCGGACGGCCACCGCGATCCCGCCAACCGCCACGCGCACGCGGACGGTGACCCCCTCCCGGACGCCGACCGCGGCCGCGCCGCTGCCGACTCCGACGCCGGCTCCGGGCCTGCGGCGCTGGTTCCTGCACAACCGGCCGGTTCCGCCCGTGGGCAACACGGGCTCGCAGGCGAACCTGCCGCTGAATCCGTCGGCACCGACCGCCTCGACGCTCTACAACTACGACACGGACCGCGACGGCTTTCCCGGCCGCTTGATCCAGAAGGGATCATCGGGCGCGGGCGAGACCGACCTTTCCAAGTACCAGAACTGGATTTCCGATCCGCTCGCCTCGCCGCTCGCGACCGGCGGCGCCGTCACCGTGACTTTCTACAGCGCGATCAAGGACTTCGGCCAGAGCAAAACGGGTAACGTGACCGTGTTCCTGAGGGACTTCAACGGCTCGACCTACACGAACTTCTGCACGGGGTCCCTGACACAGGCCAACTGGCAGGGGGGCGCGAGCACCTGGGTGAGAAAGACTCTCACCTTGAGCTGTGGCAGCTACACGCTCGCCGCCGGGCGCCGGCTCGAGGTGAAGTTCGTGGTCGGCGGCGACGCCGGGGACGACCTCTGGTTCGCCTACGACACGACGGCTCACGCGAGCGAGGTGGGGCTCCCCTAGGACGGCCGCCGCGGGCCGCGGCCCGGAATCAGGCGGTCGCCGCGGCGACGGCGCGGCGGAGCTTGCGGACCCCTTCGTCGGCCTCTTCCCGCGAGAGGGTGAGCGACGGCCGGAACCGGATCGCGGAAGCGCCCGAAGCGAGCGCGATCAGGCCGTTCTCCAGGCACGCCGCGAGGGTCCGGTCCCGCGTTTCCTTGTCGGGCAGGTCGAACGCGAGGAAGAGGCCGAGGCCGCGGACGTTCGAGATCGCCGGCAGCTCGCCGGCCAGGTCGCTCAACCGACCGTGGAGGTAGTCACCGGTCGCGCGGGCGTTCTCGATCAGGTTCTCCTCCTCGATGATCTCGAGGTACTTCGCGCATCGGACCATGTCGGCCAGGTTCCCGCCCCACGTCGAGTTGATCCGGGACGACACGGAGAAGACGTTCTCGACGTCGTCGATCCGCGAGTTGGACGCGAACCCGCAGACCTGGGTCTTCTTCCCGAAACAGAAGAGGTCGGGTTCGACCCCGAACTGCTGCCAGGCCCACATCGAGCCGGTGAGGCCGACTCCCGTCTGGACCTCGTCGAAAACGAGCAGGAACTCGAGCTCGTCGGCGAGCCGCCGGAGCCGGCCGAAGAACTCGGGACGGAAGTGGTTGTCCCCGCCCTCCCCCTGGATCGGCTCGATGATGAGGGCCGCGATGTCCCCCGGGAAGCGGGCGCACGCCTCCCGGATCTCCTTCTCCACCTGGTCCTCGGCCGCTGCGACCTCGCGGAGGACCCCGGCGGTGATCGGGAAGGAGAGCCGCGGGCAGGTGAGCCGCGGCCAGTCGAACTTCGGGAAGTACTGCGTCTTGCGCGGGTCGGCGGTGTTGGTGATCGAGAGGGAGTACCCGGACCGGCCGTGGAAGGCGTGACGGAAGTGGAGGACCTGCTTGCCGCGCTCCTCCGAGATCCCGCGTGCGAAGTTCTTCCGCACCTTCCAGTCGAACGCCGTCTTCAACGCGTTCTCGATCGCGAGCGATCCGCCCTCGACGAAAAACAGGTGCCTCGCGTGGCTCGGAGGCACGGCGAGCGTCGAAAAGGTCTCGACGAACTCGGCGTACAGCATCGTGTAGGTATCGCTGTTGGTCGGCTTGCCGAGCGCCGCCTGGAGGAGCCGCTCGCGGAATTCCGGCTCGGCGGTCTTCGGATGGTTGTATCCGACCGGATACGTTGCGAAGTTCGTGAAGAAGTCGAGCAGCATCCGGTCGCTGCGCGCGTCGTACAGGTAGGAGCCCCGGCTCCGCTCCAGGTCCATGACGACGTGATAGCCGTCGACGAGGATGTGCCGCGACAGCACATCGAGGACGTCCTGCGGGGACAGCTCGGTCCGGGTGGTGGTGCTCATGGAAACTCCTCGAAGGGGGACAGAGTGAGGTAACCCGGGGTCTTTCCCCTCAGCCCCCGCCCGCAACCGACTGCGCCGGCGACATTTTCGAGTCTTCCACCCGCGCGCCGACGCACCGGTCCTTGCCCAGCTGCTTGGCGCGGTAGAGCGCCGCGTCGGCGGCGCGGAGCAGCTCGTTCTTCTGCTGCTCGACGGACGCGCCCGCCGTCGCGTGCGCGCGGATCGACGAGACCCCCAGCGACGCCGTCAAAACGCCCTGCAGGTTGAGGGCGGGGTCGTTGAAACCATAGGGGCGCGAGAGGAACGTCGAGGCCCGGATCGCGTTGCGGATGGCGAGCGCGGTCTCCATCCCTTCCTTCATGTCGTGGCCCGGAAGGATGAGGACGAACTCGTCGCCGCCGTATCGGGTCAGGGTGGCGCGGTCGTCGGTGACCGTGCGGCGGAGGAGATAGCCGACCTCGCGCAGGACCTGGCTTCCGGCCAGGTGTCCGTGCCGGTCGTTCACCGCCTTCAGGTTGTCGAGGTCGAGGAACACGACGCAGAGGTCGCCGCCGTCGCGCGAAATCCGGGAGAGCTCCTGCGTCAGGCGGAGGTGGAGGTAGCGCTCGTTGAAGAGGCCGGTCAGCCCGTCGCGTTTGGCGACCTCGAACGCGCGCCGCGCGTCGAGCAGGTTCTGGATCGAGATGGACGCGTAGTCGGCGAAGATCTCGAGCAGCCGCCGATCCTTCTCGCGGAACCCTCCGGGCCCGAGCTTGTTGACGAGCTCGAGCACGCCGCACACGGCCGCCTCGATCCGGATCGGCACGCAGACGACCGAGCGCGTCTCGAAGTCGTCCGGCAGGTCGAGCGTCGGGTAGAAATACGGGTCCGCGAGGACGTCGTCGGTCATGTAGCCCGCGCCCGTCGCGTAGACGCGGCCGACGATCCCGATCCGGGCGTTCATCCTCTTGCTCAAGCGAGCTTCCGCGCGCGCGCCGTACGTCGCGATGAAGACGAGCTCGTTCTCCATACGATCGTCCGAGTTCTTCGTCATCGGGTCGTCGAGGAGGATCGAGCCCGCCTCAGAGGGGACGAATTCATTCGCCTTCTGGAGGATCTCGCGCAGAAACCGATCGATTTCGATCTCGCCGGTATAGGCGTAATACGCCTTGTGTCGCTCGAGGAAGTTCTCGAGGCGGCGATTTTCAAGAGTGTGGACTTGCAACACGCGTTCGTCCGGTCGGTCGATTTTACCATTTGATACGCTCGAACCGTGGCGCTCCTCCGCGAGGTGGATCCCGGAGAGATCGGCCTGGCCGGGCGCGTCAAACCGGCCGATCGGCGCCCCCCGCGAACCGTTCTCTTCCACCCGACCGAGGGGCGCCGGGACGCGGTTCCCCTGAAGGGGATCGCGGCGCGGCTCGCTTCGGGCGGCTTCTTCTACGCCGACCTGCATGCCCCCGACGAGGATGAGCTCGAGACCCTCCGGCAGGAGTTCCACTTCCACCCGCTCGCGATCGAGGACGTGCGGAGCCGCCACCAGAGACCCAAGATCGACGTCTACACGAACCAGTACTTCCTCGTTTTCTACCGGATCGGACCGGGCGGGGGGGAGGGGGAGTGGCTTCTCCAGGAGATCGACTTCTTCATCGGCCCGAACTTCCTCGTCGTCACACACGACTCGGAGGTCGCGCTGCTCGACACGGTCTTCGAGCGCTTCTGCCGGGAGGAGGGACAGAAGGACGTTTCGACCATCCTCTACGACATCCTCGACGCGATGGTGGACGACTACTTCCTGTACCTGGACGACCTGGGCGAACGCTCGCAGGCGATCGACGAGCGGATCTTCGAGACCTTCGACCCGAAGAGCCTCGAGGAGATTCTCGACCTGAAACGGGACCTCGCGCTCCTGCGCCGGGTCGTCGCCCCCGCGCGGGACGCGATCAACGTGCTGCTCCGGCGCGACCCTCCCGTCATCGACACCGCGCGCATCTTCTATTTTCAGGACATCTACGACCACCTGATTCGGATCACGGACTCCATCGACACGTACCGGGAGCTCGCGACCGGATCGCTGGACGCATTCCTCTCGATTCAGAACAACCGTCTCGCCGACGTCGTTCGGAAACTGACGGTCATCTCCGTCATCTTCCTGCCCATTACCGCGGCCACGGGGTTCTTCGGAATGAACTTCCACATCTTCGAGCCGCAGCCGCGGAACGACTACCTCTTCCTGACGAGCCTCGCCCTGATCGTCGGGGTCCCTGTCGTGATGCTCCTCTTTCTGCGGCGGAAGGTCCTTCGTTGATCCCGGCGCGCAAGCGCTGGGGGCAGCACTTCCTCGTCCGTCCGGAGACGGCGCGGCGCATCGTGGATGCGGCCCGCCTTCTGCCGGCAGAGACCGCCTTCGAGGTGGGGCCGGGCGAGGGGGCCCTCACGCGGCCGCTCGCCCTGCGCGCGTGGCGGGTTCTCGCCGTCGAGATCGATCCCCTGCGCGCCGCCGCGCTCGAGCGTGAGCTGTCCGCCGCCGGGAACTTTCGCCTTCTCCGGGGCGACGTCCTCGACCGGAGTTTCCACGAGTGGCTCGCCCAGGCGGGATGGGCGCCGCCGGCGGTATTCGTCTCCAACCTTCCCTACAACGCCGCGACGCCCATCCTCCTTCGCGCCGTCGAGGAGGAAGGGACGTTTTCCCGCGCGGTCGCCACCGTGCAGAAGGAAGTCGCGCGGCGTTTCGCCGCCCGGCCCGGGGAGGAAGGCTATGGATACCTGTCCGTGCGGACGGCGGCGTTCGCCCGGGCCCGGCCGCTCTTCGACCTGCCGGCCGGAGCGTTTCGCCCTCCGCCGAAGGTGACGTCCTCTGTGATCGAGCTCGTCCCGCGGTCGCCCCGCCTCGAGCCGGTCTCCCGCGACAGGGCGCTGGCCCTCGCCTCGCTCGCCTTCCGGTCGCGGCGCAAGACCGCCGCGAACGCGATCTCTGGAGCGTCGGCCGTCCTGCGGAGGTCGGTGGAGCGCGCGCTCGAAGCTGCCGGCTTCGATCCGCGGGTCCGCGCCGAGAGGCTCTCGCTCGACGATTACCTCACGCTTGCCGGGACGATCGACGTCGGAGCGGCGGCCTCGGCCGCGAAATGAGCTCCCGGGAGGTCTCCCTCGTCGCGCTCGGCGGTCTGGGCGAGTTCGGGCGCAACGTCCTCTGGATCTCGGCCGACGGATCGAACGTCGTCGTCGACGTCGGCGTCTCTTTCCCGGACGAGACCTTTCCGGGCATCGACCGGATCGCGCCGGACCTCTCGCCCCTCAAGGACGTACCGATCGACGCCGTTCTCCTGACTCACGGCCACGAGGACCACGTCGGAGCGCTGCCGCTGCTGCGCGAGTGGTGCCGGGCGCCGGTGTACGGCCTGCCTTTCACGCTCGCTCTCGCGCGGCGGCGACTCGAGGAGTCCGGGCTCTCCGCCGAGCCGATGATCGAGGCGCGGCGCGGCGAAGTGATTCGCGCGGGGAGCTTCTCGGTCCGGTTTTTCCGGGTCTCGCACTCGGTGCCGGATTCGGCCGCGATCCTGATCGAGGCCGGCGGCCGGAAGCTGTTTCACTCCGGAGACTTCAAGCTCGATCCCGACCCGCCGGACGGCGAGACGACGGACGTCGAGGCGATCGCCGAGGCCACTCACGGAGGAGTCGATCTCGCGCTCGTCGATTCGACCAATGCGGAGCGGCCCGGGCGCGCGCTTTCCGAGAGGGTCGCGGGCGAGGGACTCGCGGCGGCCTTCGAGGGGGCGCCGGGCCGGATCATCCTGACGACCTTCTCGAGCCACGTCTCGCGCGTCTCGCAGGCCGCGGTCGGGGCGATCCGATCCGGCCGGCGGATCGCGATGCTCGGGCGGAGCATGCGAACCGTGGCCGAGATCGCGGAACGGTTCGGACGGCTGCGGCTTCCCGACGCCGCCCGGATCGCGCCGGGCGAGCTCTCGCGCGTTCCTCGCGCCCGGGTTCTCTGCCTCACGTCGGGGAGCCAGGGAGAGCCGTTCTCCGCCCTCTATCGCCTCGCCCTCGACGAGCACAGCGATCTTCGTCTCGATCCGGGCGACCTCGTGCTCTTTTCCGCCCGCACGATCCCGGGACACGAGCGTTCCGTCAATCGGGTGACCGATCACCTCGTCCGCCGCGGCGCACGCGTGCTGCGCGAGACGGAGCCGCCCATTCACGTCTCCGGCCACGCCCACCGCGAGGACATCGCGGACTGGCTCGCCCTCGCGAAGCCGCGCGCCGTGCTGCCCGTGCACGGCGAGCCGCGGATGCTCGCCGCGGTCTCCGAGGTCGCGCGCGAAAACGGGATTCCCGCCGATCGCGTGCCGATCCTCGACAACGGAGACCGCCTGACGATCTCCGACGCCGGCCTGCGCGTGGAGCGCGGCGCCGTCGCGACCGGGAAGATCTTCCTCGACTCGCGGCCCGAGGCCGTGGACTTCGACGTCGTGCGCGATCGCAGAAGGCTCGCCGAGGAAGGGTTCGTGGCCGTGCTCGTGCACGGACGGGAGATCGCGGTGGCGGCGCGGGGCGTCGCGCAAGACGACGCCGGCCTCGCCCGCGCCGTGACGAACGCGGCCAACGAGGTCCTCGACCGGGCGACGGCCGAGGAGCTCGCGGACGCCGAGTGGCTCCGCGCCGAGATCGCCATCGCCGCAAAGCGAGCCTGCCGGAGGGAGTTCGGAATCCGGCCGGTGATCGTCCCGGTCGTCGTTTGAAAGGGCGAGCCTCGTGAGCTGGGCCGAAGCGCTCCTTCTGGGGGTGATCCAGGGTCTCACGGAGTTCCTGCCTGTTTCGTCGGACGGCCACCTCTCCGCTGCCGAGCTGCTCCTACCCCGATTCCGCCAGGTCGGCATCCTCTTCGACGTCATGGTCCACCTCGGCACGCTCGCCGCGGTCGTCGTGTACTTCCGGAGGCCGCTCGCCGAGGACGTGGCCGGCCTGTTCTCCGGTGACCCCTCGCGCCGGGCCTCGTCGTGGCGACTCGCCGCCCTCGTTGTCGCCGCGACCGTCCCGACCGGCATTGTGGGACTGCTCCTGAAGGCGACGGTCGAGGCGTCCAAGCGCGATCCCCGCTTCGTCGGCGCGATGGAGATCCTGACGGGCGTCTTTCTCACGCTTTCGCTCTTCGGCCGGAAGACCGGCCGCGACCGCGAGCAGACGACCCTGTGGGACGCGCTTCTCATCGGAACCGTCCAGGGTCTCGCCGTACTGCCCGGGCTCTCGCGATCGGCAACCACCATCGCGTTCGCCCTCCTCGTGGGCCTCGCCGCGCGATGGTCCGCGAGCTTCTCCTTCTACCTGCTCATCCCCGCGGTTTTCGGCGCGTCCCTTCTCGAGCTCTTCTCGGCGTGGAAGGAGCAGGGGGGGGCTTTTTTCGCGGGGTCCGATTTCGCGAAGTACGTCTTCGGCGCGGCCGTTGCCGGGGTGGTCGGCTACTTCGCGATCGGGTGGCTCATCCGCGCGGTCGTCGCCCGCCGCCTGTACTGGTTCGCGATCTACTGCGTCCTGTTCGGGCTCGCGCTCATCTACCTCTTCCCGTAACCGACGCCGTCGGATTCGCTCTTCCGGATCCATGCCCGGGCGTGACGGCTCGCCAGCCGGATCACGCCGTAGATCGCGACGCAGAGGAGGAAAGCGAGGAGGAGCCCCGCGTCGGCCCGGAGCGGCTGGTGCCGGAGGCCTTCCGGAAGGACCGGAAAGAGAACGAGAAAGTAGATCGCGTTTCCGACGAGGACGGCGACGAGGTACTCGATCCACCGCCGGAGCGTCATTCCCGAAGTTTACCTTTGCGTCTCGGGCGGCCGCGACGGGTCCGGGCTAAGATCCGCCCGTCCGAAAGAGGAATTGCGCAGGAACCGATGCGATTGAAAGCGTTGATGGGGAGGGGCGTCTTGGCGCTGGGGGTGTCGGTCCTCGTCGGGCCGCTGCCCTGCCTCGCTCAGACGCCGACTCCCGTGACCGCGGCGCCCCTGACCCTCGCGGAAGCGCTCGCCCTCGCCGCGCGGAACAACGAGAGGTCGGGGATCGCCCGGGCCCGGGTCGACCGGGCCCGGGCAATCCGGCGCGAAGCCTACGCGACGCTCCTGCCCGACGTAAACGTGACGGGGACCTTCACGCGG
The DNA here is from genome assembly GCA_035646435.1 of Thermoanaerobaculia bacterium. GTDB lineage: Bacteria > Acidobacteriota > Thermoanaerobaculia > UBA5066 > Gp7-AA6 > Gp7-AA6. The sequence goes on from DASRPJ010000001.1 coordinate 15,117, forward strand.
CGATCGGAGGAAGTCACGCGCACGATCGACGACGAAGAGGTCATCGTCCAGGCCGTGAACGCCCTCTCCGGGGTGGCGACGGTCGACGCCACGCTGCTCGACGTGCGGGCGTTCCCCGTCGCCCGGAGCGCCACGCGCAACCTGGAAGCCCAGGAGAACGCGTCGGCGGAAATCCGCCGGACGCTCGCCTACGACGTCGCGGAGACTTTTTTCAGCGTGCTTTCCGCCGAGCGCCTCCGGGAGGCGGCGAGCCGCCGCATCGAAGTCGCGCAGGCGACGGTCTCGGACGCCCGCATCCGCATGGAAGCAGGGCTCGCCTCCTCGAACGACCTCACGCGCTCGGAGCTGGAGCTCGCCACGGCGCGCCTCTCACTCACGCAGGCGGAGAGCCTCGTTCGGACGGAGCGCCTGTCGCTCGCCTACCTGATCGGGGCGCCCGCCGATCGTCCCCTCGCCGAGCCGGGCGCCGAGCCGACGGGGGGGGACGCCGAAGCGCTGGAGCGCGTCGCGGTCGAATCCCGGGCGGACCTCCGGGAGCTGCAGCTCCGCGCGGAGGCGCTTCGCCTACTCGCCCTCGAGCCGAGGCTTCGCTTCGTTCCCACGCTCGGGCTTCGGGGGACGTACCGCGGCACGAACGAAGCGGGTCTCTCGGGCCGGGAGACGGACTGGAACGTCGCCGCCCTCTTCTCGTGGGAGGTGTTCGACGGGGGAGTGCGGTACGCGCAGGCCGCGGCCCGCGAGGCGGAGTATCGCGAGGCCCTCCTCGCCGCCGACGCCCTCCGGCGCCAGATCGGTCTCGAGGTCCGGACCGCCCGCACAGACCTCGAGACTGCGCGCGCCGCGCTCGAGCAGGCGGAAGTTCGGGCGCGCGTAGCCGAGCAGAACGCCCGCGAGGTGCGGGTCCGCTACTCCGAGGGGCTCGCGACGGCTCTCGAGCAGGCGGACGCGACCGCGTCCGCTTTCGAGGCCTCGGCGGAGCTCGCGCGCCAGCGATTCGCGCTCGGCGTCGCCCGACTCTCCCTCTCGCAGGCGCTCGGCCGCTGGCCGGCCGACGCATCGACCGCCGCGCCCGAAACGACTTCGACCCCGGTGGAGCCGCTCGCGCCATGAGGCTCTTCTGCCCGCGCCGCTCTCCGCTCGCGCCCGCCGTCGCCGCGGCGGCTCTCCTCCTTCTCGTGGCCGGCTGCTCGAAGAAGGCGGAGTCCGCCGGGAAGGGCGCCGGCGGCCGCGGCGGCGGTCCTCTCGAATTCCCGGTCGAGGTCGCGCCCGTCGAGTCCCGTTCCGTCGAGTACACCGTTTCCGCGGTCGGCTCCGTCGAGGCGTTCGAGCGCGTGGAGATCACGTCGCGGATTCCCGGCGCGGTCGAACGGGTCCACTTCTCCGAGGGAAACGTCGTCGGACCCGGGTCGCTCCTGGTCGAGATCGAGCCGGAGCGGTACCGGATCGCGGTCCGGTCCGCCCGGGCGGCCCTCGAAAAAGCCCAGGCGGCCGAAGCGGAGGCGATCGCGGGGCTGAAGCGACGGGAGATGGTCAACGCGCAGAACCCGGCCCTCGTCAAGGAGGAGGACCTGGACACGTGGCGGACCCGCGTCTCGACCGCCCGCGCCGAGGTCGCCCAGGCGCGGTCGGGTCTCGGGCTGGCGGAGCTGAACCTGCGCGAGGCCTTCGTCCGCGCGCCCGCAGCGGGAGTGATCCAGACCCGCAACATCCAGACGGGTCAGTACGTCCAGCCCGGCGCGACGCTCGCGACCCTCGTGCGGCGGGAGCCGCTCCTTCTCCGGTTCCAGGTCGCGGAGCAGGACGCCGCGCGCATCCGGCCCGGCATGCGGACCCGCTTCACCGTCCGCGAGAACACCCACCAGTACACCGCTCTCTTGACCCACGTCGCCGCCTCGGCGGATTCGACGTCCCGGATGGTGGCGGTTACGGCACAGGTGGACGACCCGAAACGCGCCGACCTGAGGCCCGGGTCGTTCGCTCAGGTGACCGTGCCCGTCGGCTCGACGGTGGAATCGCCCGTCATCCCGCAGGTCGCGGTTCGGCCGAGCGAAAGGGGGTTTCTCGCGTTCGTCGTCGAAGGGGACGTCGCGCGCGAGAGGGAAGTCCAGCTCGGCCTCTCGACCACGGATGGCCGCGTCGAGGTCAAGAGCGGAGTGAAGCACGGGGAGAAACTCGTCATTCGCGGAGCGGAGGCCCTGCGGGACGGCGCGAAGGTGCGCGTGACCGGGCCGGCGGAGTCCGCGCCCTCGCCGGCGCGCCCGGGAGAGACGAAATGAAGCTGACGGACGTCTGCATCGAAAAGCCGGTCTTCGCGTGGATGCTGATGGCCGCTACGGTCGTCTTCGGCGGCGTCGCGGCGACCCGGATCGGCATCAGCCAGTTCCCGGACGTCGACTTCCCGACGATCTCGGTCGGCGTGACGTGGGAGGGCGCGGCGCCGGAGGTCGTGGAGAACGACGCCGTCGAGATCCTCGAAGAAGCGCTCATCCAGGTCGAGGGCGTCCGCTCCATCACGTCATCGTCGCGGCAGGGGGGCGCCAACATCACGGTCGAGCTCGACCTCGCGCGGGACGTCGACCTCGCGCTCCAGGACGTCCAGGCGAAGGTCTCGCAGGCGCAGCAGCGCCTTCCGCGCGATCTGGAGCCGCCCGTGATCTCCAAGTCGAACCCGGAGGATCAGCCGATTCTGTGGGTCGGCCTCTCGGGCGCGTTCCCGCAGCGCGTCCTGTCCGACTACGCGCGATACCGCCTGAAGGAAAAGCTCCAGACGGTGCCGGGGGTGGGAGAGATCACGCTCGGCGGCTACCTGGAGCGGAACGTCCGGATCTGGGTGGACGCCTCGCGTCTCGACGAGAAGGGTCTGACCGTCACGGAGGTCATCG
>DASRPJ010000002.1:0-2435 GCA_035646435.1 Thermoanaerobaculia bacterium
GAGCCGATCCCGGGCGGGAGAGAGGAGGGGACGCGCCCAGCCGATCGGAAAGAGCCTCGCGGCAAGCGGGCTGTCGCGCACGAAGCCGAACTGCGCCTCTATGCCCGCGGCCACGAGCGCGGCCGTCTGGTCGAACACGACGGCGGCGGCGCCGGTCCACTTTTCGCCCGCGACGAGGTGGAGGATGCGCATGGCAGGAAGGTATCAGCTGTCGGATGAAGCTCGATTAGACTCTCCGGTGATGCCCGTCGACCCCGAGCTCCTCGCCATACTCGTCTGCCCCAAGACCCGGGGCGCGCTCGAGCTCGTCGACCTCGACGAAGAGACGCAACGCGCGCTCGTCGACAAATACCGAGAGAAGTTCCGCGACGAGGAGCCCGTGGTGACGCAGGGGCTCTACTCGAAGGACGCGGACCTCGTGTACCCGATCGTCTCCGATATCCCGGTCATGCTCATCGACGAGGCGCTCCCCGGCTCCGCCCGCGTCCGACGCGACGCGTGAGACTCTGACGTAGAAAATCGGAGCTTGATTCGCAAGTCGCTCTTTCCCCTCCTCGTCCTCTTCGCTCTCCTCTCCTCGCAGATCTCGGTCGGCTACGCGCTCTTCGGGCTCCTCGCCGCCGGGTGGATCGCGACCCGCTGGAGGGAGGAGAGCTTCCGCCGCGCGATCGCGCATCCGCTTTCCGCCATCGCCGGCGTCTACGTCCTTCTCGTCGTCCTCTCGGTCGCCTTCTCCCTCGAGCCGAGAGCCAGCCTGCGGGCTCTGCCGGGCCTGACGCTCTTCCTTCTCGTGCCGATCACGCTCGACCTCGTGGGAACCGAGAAACGCGCCCGCGCGATCCTGCTCGCGTCCGCCGCGAGCGGCGTCGGCCTCGCCGTCCTCGGTCTTTCGGGCCTCGCCTCCGGCGGCGCCGACCTCGAGAACCGGATCCGCGGGCCGCTCTCGCACTACATGACGCTCTCCGGCCTGACGATGATGGCCGGATGCGTGCTGCTCGGGTTCCTCTTCGCGGGGAAAGGGCGGGAACGGTGGCTGGGTCTCCTCTCCGTCGTGCCCTTCACGGCGATGGTCCTTACGCTGACCCGGGGGACCTACGTGGCGGCGGTCGGCGCCGTCGCCCTCTACCTCGTCCTCGCGCGGCCGAGGATCCTCCTCCTCTTCGTACCGGCGCTCGTCGCGATCTTCTACCTGAGCCCCCCGGACGTCCGCGACCGCGCGGCATCGATCTCCGATCCGACGGAGAGGACGAACCGGGACCGGATCGCCATGGCGCGCGCGGGCGGCCGGATGATCGCGGACCGGCCCGTTTTCGGAATGGGCCCCGAGCTCGTGAAGCCGTACTACACGATCTATCGGGATCCGGACGCGCCGCGGTGGAGGGTCCCGCACCTCCACAACAACCTGCTGCAGATCGCGGCGGCCAGTGGCGTTTTCGCGGCGGCGGCGTACCTGGCCCTTCTCGCGATGTTTTTCGCGCGCACGGTGCGGGGGATTCGGGCCGAAAGAAGGAACGTCGTCGGGGCAGCGGCGTTCCTCGCGATCACGGGCCTCTCGGTTGCCGGGCTTTTCGAGTACAACTTCGGCGACAAGGAAGTATTGATGGCGACGCTCCCTCTCCTCGCGCTCCCGTTCTGCCGCCGGGTACAATCGTGAGCGGAGTGTTCCCCCGTCCCGTACCCGCCGCGGCGCCGCCGCGACCCTACACCGTCTCGGAGCTCCTGGCCGAGGTGGGAGGGAGTCTGCGCCAGTCCTGGCGCGACGTTTCGGTCGCGGGAGAGGTGAGCCGCTGGGAGGTTCGCGGGGGCCATGGCTACTTCGCCATCAAGGACCGGACCGGCTGTCTGAACGCGATCATCTTCGCCTCCGACCGGGAGCGGATCCCGTTCAAGGTCGAGCCGGGGCTCGAGGTCGTCGTGCGCGGATCGCTCGACCTCTGGGCGCCGCAGGGCAAGTTCCAGATCAAGGCCTACCAGATCGAGCCGGTCGGCGCCGGCGCGCTGCAGCTCGCGTTCGAGCAGCTCAAAGCGCGCCTCGCGGCGGAAGGGCTCTTCGACCCCGCGCGCAAGCGCCGGATTCCGCTCCTCCCGCAGTCCGTCGGCGTCGTGACGTCGCCGGACGGGGCGGCGATCCGCGACATCGTCAACGTCCTGCGGCGGCGGCACGACGGGCTCGCGGTCACGATCTACCCCGCGCGCGTCCAGGGCGTGGGCGCGGCGCTGGAGATCGCCGACGGGATCCGCGCGTTCAACCGGCGGGGCGGGTTCGACGTTCTCATCGTCACGCGGGGCGGCGGCTCTCCCGAGGACCTCGCCCCGTTCAACGACGAAAGGGTCGCCCGGGCGCTCGCGGCCTCGCGGATCCCGACGATCTCCGCCGTGGGCCACGAAACCGACGTGACGATCGCCGACCTCGTCGCCGACCTTCGCGCGGCGAC
>DASRPJ010000003.1:0-3520 GCA_035646435.1 Thermoanaerobaculia bacterium
GGCTCTGCCGCTGCGGCGCCTCGAAGAACAAGCCGTTCTGCGACGACTCTCACCTCGAAACGGGTTTCCGCAGCCCTTAGCCTCCTCGCCGCGGCGACCCTGGCCGCGACGAGTCTCGCCGGGTGTGCGTCTGGAACGCCCGCGCCGGCGACCGCCCCGTCGGAGGCCGCGCCGGCGACCCCCGCCGCGGTCGCTCCGGCCGCGTCGTCGCAGTTCGCCACGTACGACGGGAACCGCGTCCGGTACGAGAGCGTGGGCTCGGGCCGGGAAGCGATCGTGCTCGTGCACGGTTGGTCGGGCGCCACGAGCGTCTGGAGATTCCAGGTCCCGGAGCTCGCGAAGCGTGCCCGGGTGATCGCGCTCGACCTCCCGGGTCACGGCGCGAGCGACAAGCCCGAGACCGCCTACTCGATGGACTTCTTCGCGGGCGCGGTCGAGGCGGTGATGCTCGACGCCGGAGTCGATCGAGCGGTTCTCGTCGGTCACAGCATGGGGACGCCGATCATCCGGCGGTTCCTTCACCACTATCCCGACAAGACCCTCGCTCTCGTCGCGGTGGACGGCGCCCTGCAGAACCTGTACTCCGGAATGCTCGATCCGCTGATCGTGCAGCTCCGGCAGCCGGGCTACAAGGACCTCGCGGGCAAGTTCGTCGCCGCCATGTTTCCCAACCCCGGGACCGAGGCCCTGCGGGACGCGACGCTCGCGACGACGCTCGCGACGCCGCAGCACGTCCTGGTGGGCTCCTTCGAGGGGATGCGGAATCCAGAGATCTGGAAGGACGACCCGATCGGCGTCCCGCTCCTGGTACTGAACGCGAAGTCTCCCTACTGGACGCCGGAGTACGTCGTGTACGTGCGGAAGCTCGCGCCGCAGGTCGACTACCGGGTGATCGAGGGACCCGGCCACTTCCTGATGCTCGAGAAGCCGCAGGAGTTCAACGCCGCGCTCCTGGACTTTCTGGCCCGGCAGAAGCTCCTCGGAGTCTGACGATGCGGGCTCGTCGCGTCGCGGTTCTGATCGCGCTCTTCTCGTGCACGTTTCCCCTCGGAGCGGCCGACAGGAAGCCGCTCACGGTGGAGGACATGTGGGCCGTGCAGCGCGTCGGCATGCCTGCGCTTTCGCCCGACGGGAGGACCGTCGCCTACACCGTCTCCGTGTACGACATGGAGGAGAACCGCGCCAACGGCGACGTGTGGATCGTGCCGCTCGCGGGCGGGACGCCGCGTCGCCTCACGACGAACAAGGCTTCCGACGGGTCGCCCGCGTGGAGCCCGGACGGAAAGCGCCTCGCTTTCACGTCGAAGCGCGACGACGACAAGGTCAACCAGCTCTACGTCCTCTCCGTCGACGGAGGCGAGTCGGAGCGGCTGACCGAGATGCCGATCGGCGTGACGAACCCCGCGTGGCTCCCGGACGGGAAGCGCATCGCGTTCGTGTCGCACGTGATCGCGGGCGCCGAGTCGCCCGCGGAGACGAAGAAGGCGCTCGAGGCGCGCGAGAAGAACAAGGTCAAGGCGCGGGTGACGGAGAACCGCCTGTTCCGGTTCTGGGACCGGTGGTTGACCGACAACGAGTTCCCGCACATCTTCCTGGTGGACGTCGGCACGAAGAAGGTCACGGACCTCCTCCCCGGATCGAAGCTCCTCTTCAGTCTCCAGGAGGGGACCGGGAGCTTCGACGTCTCGCCCGACGGCAAGTGGATCGCCTTCGAGGCGAACGGGACGCGGGAGCCTTACCGGACGCTGAACACCGACGTGTTCGTGGTCCCGACGGCGGGCGGCGCGGTGAAGAACCTGACCGCTTCCAACCCGGCGTCCGACGGCGACCCCGTGTTTTCACCCGACGGAAAGTGGATCGCGTACGGGGTCGAGTCGAAGGCCGACGGGTGGCCCGACTGGACCCGGCTCGCCGTCATGGACGCCTCGGGCGGGTCTCGGCGGGTGCTGACCGAGCCGATGGACGTTTCGGCCGGCGGGTGGGCGTGGTCCGACGACGGGCGCACGATCGTCTTTCACGGCGAGTCGCGCGCGCGCACGAACCTCTACGCGGTCCCGGTCGCAGGGGGAGACGTGAGAACGGTCCACCGCGGCGGCACGACGGCGGGCGCCGAGGTCTCGCGCGATGGGCAGGTCGTCTTCCAGCGGCACGCGATCTCGCAGCCGCCGGAGCTCGCGGTCGTTGGCCTCGACGGGTCCGGCCTCCGCGCGCTCACTCACGTCAATGACGAGCTCGTCGGCCGCATCGCGTGGGGCAACGTCGAGGACCTCACCTTCCCGGGCGCGGACGGCGACCCGGTCCAGATGTTCGTCGTCTACCCGCCCGGCTTCGACGCGAAGAAGAAGTACCCGCTCGTCCACCTGATCCACGGCGGTCCCGTTGGCACGTTCGGCGATGGGTTCAGTTTCCGCTGGAACCCCCAGGCGTTCGCCGCGCCCGGGTACGTCGTCCCGATGGTGAACTTCCACGGGTCGTCGTCGTTCGGGCAGAAGTGGGTGGAGTCGATCCTCGGCGCGCACCCGGACAAGCCGTTCACCGACGTGATGAAGGCGACCGACTTCCTCATCGCGAAGGGCTGGGTGGACGAGAAGCGGATGGCCGCCGCGGGCGGATCCTACGGCGGGTTCCTCGTGAACTGGATCGAAGGCCACACGGACCGCTTCAAGGCCCTGGTCTCGCACGCGGGCGTGTACGACCTCCTCGGGCAGTCGGCGTCGGACACCTACTACGGCCGGCAGCACTCGTACGGCGGGTACCCGCACACGAACCTCGAGAGCATCGAGCGCTGGAGCCCGAACCGCTTCGCGAAGAACTTCAACACCCCGATGCTCGTCCTCCACGGCGAGCGCGACTTCCGCGTCCCCGTGACGCAGGGCCTCGAGCTCTACGGCGCGCTCACCGCGAAGGGCGTGCCCGCCCGCCTCGTCTACTACCCCGACGAGAACCACTGGATCCTGAAAGGCCAGAACTCCAAGCACTGGTACGGCGAAGTGCTCGGGTGGCTGGCCCGGTGGCTGAAGTAGGGGTCGGCTGAACTAGTTCACCCGTTCCCGCATGAAGTAGGGGTCAGGCCTGAATTCAGGTCAGGGCTGAATTCAGGTCAGACCCTAGTTCTCACTAGTTCACCCGTTCCCGCAGGGGGCGGAAGAAGTCGCGGATGTCTCGGGCCAGGAGCTCCGGCTCCTCGAGCGCGGCGAAGTGGCCGCCGCGCGGCATCGTCGTCCACCGCGCGATCGCGTAGTGCGGCTCCACCCAGGAGCGCGGCGGTCGGAAGATCTCCCGGGGGAACTCGGCGTAGCCGACGGGCACGTCGACCCGACCGCGCGCGACCACGCCCGCCGGGTCGCGCGCGTTCTCGTAGTAGATGCGCGCGGCGCTCGCGACGCTGTTGGGCGCCCAGTAGAACATCAGGTTGGTGAGGAGGGTGTCGCGGCTGAACGCCCGCTCCACGTCGCCGTCGCAGTCGCTCCACGTCCGGAACTTCTCGACGATCCACGCGGCGAGCCCGGCGGGCGAATCC
>DASRPJ010000004.1:0-6606 GCA_035646435.1 Thermoanaerobaculia bacterium
TTCGACAGCGATCTGCCGAGCTTCGACCAGGAGGTCGCGGCCGCGGGGGTTCCGTCGGACGGGGTTCCGTGGGCGGGCCACGTCGAGGAGTTCCGCGGAATTCGCCAGTCGACCGTTTCCTTCTTCCGGAACCTGCCGCCCGAGGCCTGGATGCGCAGCGGCATCGCGAGCGGAAACCGGTTCACGGTGCGGGCGCTCGCGTACATCGCCGCGGGCCACCTGGCGCACCACTCGGCGGTCCTGCGGGAGAAATACCTCGCCGCGCGCTGAGAAGTCGCGGGCGGATAATGCGGCCATGAAGGTCCGGCTCGTCTCGGGCGCGTACTTCTCGGCGGCCCACCGGCTCCACCGCGAGGACTGGGACGAGGAGACCAACCGGCGGGTCTTCGAGAAGTGCAACAACCCGCACGGGCACGGACACACGTACGGGCTCGAGGTGACGGTCGAGGGCGAGATCGACTCCGAGACCGGGTACGTGATGGACTTCGGGAAGCTCAAGCGCACCGTCCAGGAGCGCGTGATCGGAAAGCTCGACCGGCGGCACCTGAACTTCGACGTCGACTTTCTCGCGGGACGGAACCCCACGGCCGAAAACATCGTTCTAGGTATATGGGGAGAGCTCGAGGGCCGGCTCGGGCCGGCTCGCCTCGTGCGGATCGCCCTGAACGAGACGGAGAAGAACCGGGTCGTTTACGAAGGAGGGTAACGTGAACGGTGAAACGAACCGAAGGCTGACTCGCTCGAACCGCGAAAAGATGATCGCGGGCGTCTGCGGCGGGATCGCCGAGTACCTCGACATGGACCCGACGGTGGTTCGAGTTCTCTACGTCCTCGTCTCCATCCTGTCGGCGGCGTTCCCGGGCATCATCGCGTACGTCGTCCTCATGTTCCTGATGCCGCCGCCTCCGGCCGAGCAGGTGACCGTATGAACCACCCGCGGCCGCTCCGGCGCTCGCGAACCCAGCGTGTGATCGCGGGGGTCTGCGCCGGGCTCGCGCACCACTTCGGGATCGACGTCGGTCTCATGCGCGTGCTCTACGTGCTCGTCTCGATCCTCTCCGCCGCGTTTCCGGGGATCCTCGTCTACATCATCATGTGGATCGTGATCCCGGAAGAACCGGCGGCGTGATCCGGCCTCGGATCTTCGTCACCAACGACGACGGGATCTTTTCCGAAGGGATCGAGCGCCTCGCGGAGGCGCTGGCGGACGTCGGCGACGTCCACACGGTCGCGCCGGACCAGGAGCGGAGCGCCGCGGGCCACGCCTTGACGCTCGACACCCCGCTGCGCGCGAAGGAAGTCGGCGACCGGCGGTGGTCCGTCAACGGGACCCCGACCGACTGCGTCAACTGGGGCGTCCTCCACCTCCTGCGCGACCGGAGGCCCGACCTCCTCTTCTCCGGCATCAACCTCGGCTTGAACCTCGGCGACGACGTGACTTACTCGGGAACGGTTTCCGCGGCGTTCGAGGGCGCGCTCCTCGGCATTCCGTCCGTCGCGGTCTCGCAGGAGATCGAGAAGGGCTTCTCGTTCGACGCGGCCGCGCGTTTCGCCGCGGAGCTCGCCCGGCGCCTCCTCGAGGAGAAGCTCCCGCCGAAGACGCTCGTCAACGTCAACGTCCCCGCCGGGGAGGTCCGGGGCGTCCGGGTCTCGCGCTGCGGGACGCGCCGTTACGGGGAGACGGTGATCGAGAAGATGGACCCGCGCGGCCGGCCCTACTACTGGATCGGGTCGACGATCCCCGTGGGGGAGCTCGAGGAGGGGACCGACATCAGCGCGGTCGCCGAGAAAAACATCTCGATGACGCCGCTCCACCTGGATCTCACGGCCTACCAGTCGATGGACCTTCTCCAGGGGATCGCCTCCGGCCTGACCCGCCAGACGACGCCGCGACGTTAGTAGGCGAGGACCTTCCGGGCCGCCTCGAGGATCCGTTCGGTCGACGGCAGGACCGCGCGCTCCAGGATCCGGTTGAAGCCCACCGGCGTGAACGTCGAGCCGACGCGGCCGATCGGGGCGTCGAGGTAAGGGAAGACCGCCTCCTGGACCTGCGACGCGACCTCGCCGCCGAAACCGCCGTGCACCTTGTCCTCGTGGGCGACGAGGAGCCGGCTCGTCTTCTTCACCGACCGCGTCACCGCTTCGAGGTCGAGCGGCACGAGGGAACGCAGGTCGAGGACCTCGACCTCCTTCCCCTCCTTCGCGAGCTCCGCGGCCGCCTCGAGGGCGAAGTGCACCGTGGTGCCGTAAGAGACGATCGTCGAGTCCCGGCCCTCCCGCCGGAGGCGCGCTTTTCCGAACGGAACCGCGAACTCCGCGGGCACCGCGGCGCGGGCCATCGGGTTGTTGTAGAGGAACTTCGGCTCGAGGTAGAGCGTGATGCCGCGCGAGCGCATGGACGTCCGGAGGAGCCCGGCCGCGTCGTCGGCGAAGGCCGGGTAGACGATCCGGATGCCCGGCAGGGTCACGAGCCATCCCTCGATGTTCTGCGAGTGGTACAGGCCGCCCCCGATGTAGCCGCCCGAGGCGATCCGCACGGTGACGTTCGGGACGAACTTGCCGTTGGTGCGCCAGTACTCGTGGGACATCTCGACCATCTGCTCGGCCGCCGGCCAGAAGTAGTCCGCGAACTCGGCGCCCTCGACGACGACCCGGATGTTCTCGGAGAGGCGCGAGAACCCGTCGGACGTCCCGAGGATGAAGTCCTCCGCGATCGGCCCGTTGAAGACGCGGTGCGGGCCGAACTCCTGCTGCATCCCCTTCGTGACGTTGAAAATGCCTCCCTTGTCCCGGTAGGCGACGTCCTGGCCCCAGATGTAGGTGTCCGGGTTGCGCCGGAACTCCTCTTTCAGCGTCTGGTTGATCGACTGGACGAGCGTCACCGCCTCGCCCGTGCCGTCGGGAATGCCCTCGGGCCACTTCTGCGGCGTCCAGGGCTCGGGGGCCACGAAGTCGAAGATCGACTCGGGCGTCGGGTCCGGCGCCTGGCGCGCGCGCTCCGCCGCCTCCTCGTACGTCTCTCGGTTGTGCGCCTCGATCGAGGCGAGCTCCTCCTCCGAGAGGAGGCCGTTGTCGACGAGCGTCCGGCGGAAGCGGGGGAGCGGGTCCGCATCGCGCGCCGCCGCAAGCTCCTCGGGGGAGCGGTAGAGCTCGTGCCGGTCGGAGTTGGAGTGCGAGTGGATCCGGACGCACGGCGCGTAGACCATGGAGCAGCCGGCGCCGGTCTCGACGTACTCGACCGCCTCCCGCATCGCGCGGAAGGAGTCGAAGACGTCGAGCCCGTCGCAGTGGATGATCTTCAAGTTGTGGAACCCCGAGAAGTTGTCGGCGGGCGCCGGGTTCGCGGTTTGATCCATCTTCGGCACCGAGATCCCGTAGCCGTTGTCCTGGACGACGAAGACGACGGGGAGCTTCTCCCGCGAAGCGCCGTTGACCGCCTCGTAGAAGTACCCCTCGGAGGTCGAAGACTCGCCGATCGAGCAGAAGACGATCGAGTCCCTGCCGTACGTCTTGATCGCGCGCCCGAGGCCCGCCGCGTGCGCCGCGTGGTTCGCCACGCAGGACGAGACGTTCTGGATGCCGATCTCCGGCTTCGCGAAGTGGTTGGACATGTGCCGGCCGCCGGAAGAGACGTCCGTCGCCTTCGACGTGCCGTTCAGGATGATCTCTTCCGCCGTCAGCCCCGCAGCCACGCACGTCGTCAGGTCGCGGTAGTAGGGGAAGAGGTAGTCCCTCCCCGGCCGGAAGGTCATGCCGAGGGCGAGCTGGATCGCATCGTGGCCCGCGCAGGGGGCGTGGTAGCTCCAGCCGAGCCCCTGCTTCAGGTAGTTGGGGGCCTTGTCGTCGAGCACGCGCGCCAGGTGCATGAGCGCGTACCACTTCTTCAGCTCTTCGCGGGAAACTCCGGCCAGGACCGGATGGATGAGTTCAGCGGTGTCTCGCGGCGTCAATGTCCCTCCATAGGCCGGGTAGAACTCGCATTTTAGCCGGTTTACTCCGGGAGAGCTCGAGCCGGGCGCCGGAACCCTCCTGTTACCATGATGTTCACGTGCCCCCACAAACCGAACGTCCGGCCCCCGTCACGCGGGAGGACGCGCAGCGCCGCGAGATGATCGAGCGCTACGTCGCGCCCCGCGGCGTGGACGACCCCCGGGTCCTCGCGGCGATGCGGGAGGTGCCGCGCCACCGCTTCGTACCCGAGCCGCTGCGCTCGAAGGCGTACGGCGACCACTCGCTCCCGATCGGGCACGGGCAGACGATCTCGCAGCCCTCGGTGGTCGGTCTCATGACCCAGCGCCTCGCCGTGCAGCCGGACCAGAAGGTGCTCGAGATCGGAACGGGCTCGGGCTATCAGGCGGCCGTGCTCTCGCGCCTCGCGCGCTCCGTCTACTCCCTCGAGCGGTTGGACGAGCTCGCGCGCTCCGCGGCGGCGACGCTCGCGGCGCTCGGCTACCAGAACGTGTCCGTGAAGGCGTTCGACGGGACCTACGGCTATCCGGCGGCGGCGCCTTACGATCGGATCCTCGTGACCGCGGGCGCCGACGAGATCCCGGAGACGCTCCTGGAGCAGCTGGCCGTCGGAGGGAGGCTCGTCGCGCCGGTCGGACCGCCCGATCGCCAGCGAATCCGCGTCGTCCGGCGGCGCAGGACCGACTTCGCGCGGGAGGACGGAGAAGAGGTCGTCTTCGTTCCTCTCCTCGGCCGCTTCGGACGCACGCCGGCGTGATCGCTCGGCGCGCCCTCGTATCGGGGCGGGTCCAGGGAGTCGGCTTCCGGTTCTTCGCCCGCCGCGCCGCGGAGAGCGAGGGCGTCGCCGGGTGGGCGCGCAACCTGCCGGACGGCCGCGTCGAGACCTTCGTCGAGGGGGAGGACGGCGCCGTCGACCGATACCTCTCGAAGATCCGCCGGGGGCCGGTCGGCGGCCGCGTGGACGACGTCCTAGTCCACGAGGAGACCCCGGAGGGGCTCACCTCCTTCCGCATCACGGGATGATCGACTTCTCCCGCTTCGTTCGCGACGTACCCGACTTTCCGAAGCCGGGGATCCTCTTCCGGGACATCACGCCGCTCCTCGCCTCGCCCGAGGCGTTCCAGGCGGCGGTCGGCGCCATGGCCGAGCCTTTCCGGAGGAGCGGTCTCGATCGCATCGTGGGCATCGAAGCGCGCGGGTTCATGTTCGGCGCGGCGATCGCGCGCGAGCTCCGCGTCGGGTTCGTCCCCGTGAGGAAGCCGGGGAAGCTACCCGGCCGGACGGAGAAGATCTCCTACGGACTCGAGTACGGCTCCGACGCGCTCGAGGTGCACGCCGACGCGTTCGCGCCCGGTGAGACGGCTCTCGTCGTGGACGACGTCCTCGCGACCGGCGGCACGGCGGCCGCGACGGTCGAGCTCGTCGAGAGGCTCGGCGCCCGGGTCGCGGGTCTTTCCTTCTTCATCGAGCTCCACTCGCTCGGCGGCCGGTCTCGGCTTTCCGGTCGCGCCGCCCACGCCGTCTTGGTAATATGACTCGGAACTCCTGACCGGCCCGGAACATCGGGAAAAACACATGGCCGACGAACGCATCCTCATTGTCGACGATGACGAGGACATTCTGTTGATCGTCCAGACGATCCTCGCCAACGCCGGCTATTCCGTCCTCCTGGCGCGTAACGGGAGGGAGGGCGTCGACCTCGCCCTGGAAACCCGGCCGGATCTCGTCCTGCTCGACGTGATGATGCCGGAGCTGTCGGGCTGGGAAGTGTGCACCACGCTCAAGAACGCCCCGGAGACGCGGCTCGTCCCGATCGCGATGATGACGGTCAAGAGCGAGATCCGCGACCTGATCACGGGAATGCAGGTCGGCGCCGACGACTACCTGACCAAGCCCTTCACCCGGAAAAAGCTCCTCGCCACGGTGCGGCGGCTCCTCGAACAGCGCGGCGACGAGGCGCCCCCCTTCCTCCCGTCGGAGAGCGACCAGGTCCGCTTCAAGAGCCTGCTCTTCGATCCCGTCACCGAGCTCCCGACCGTCCCGGTGATCATCGACGCGCTGCGCGACAGGCTGCTCGACAGCCGGGACCTCGCCGTGCTGTACGTCGACGTCGAGCAATACAGCCACGTCGAAGACGCATACGGGTGGGAGGTCTTCGACGGCCTGCTGCGGCACGCGGCGAAGGCGCTGCGGCGGATGCTCGGGACCGTCTTCTCGGCGCAGGACTACGTCGCGGTGAACCGGACGGGAGGCTCGGACTTTTACATCTTCACGAGCCTCGACGGAGGAGACGACGGCCTCGCCCGCCTCCAGAGGAAAGCTCGCCAGGTCGAGGAGTCGCTCCGCGGGACGCTCGACGAGGCCTTCGGATCCCGGATCCACAAGCGGATCGCCGTCTTCGTCGGCCATGCGGTGATCCGCGGGAACCCCCAGATGCGGATCGAGCGGCTCGTCTACCGGGCGCTCCGCGAGGCCATCACGATCGCGACGACGAAGGAGCGCGAGCGGCAGGCGCGCCTGCACGATGCGTTCAAGGAGATCCTGCGCAAGCGCAACATCCGCACCGTGTACCAGCCGATCTTCGACTTGAACACGATGGACCTCTTCGGTCACGAGGCGCTGACGCGTGGCCCCCTC
>DASRPJ010000005.1:0-2587 GCA_035646435.1 Thermoanaerobaculia bacterium
GGGATGACAAGAAGGGCGAAGGGCTCGGGATGACAAGAAGGGCGAAGGGCTCGGCATGACAGTCAGAAAGTAGAATCCCCCCCGTGCCCCAGGACTTTTCCTTCGACGTCGTCAGCAAGGTCGACCTGCAGGAGGTCGCGAACGCCGTGCAGCAGGCCTCCAAGGAGATCGCGACGCGGTTCGATTTCCGGGGGAGCGCCTCGAAGATCGAGCTGAAGGAGAAGGAGCTCGAGCTCGTTCTCACCTCCGACGACGAATACAAGCTGAAGTCCGTCGTGGACATCCTGGAGACGAAGCTCGTGCGGCGGGGGGTCGCCGTCAACTCGATGGACTACGGAAAGGTGGAGCCCGCCGCGGGCGCGACGGTGCGACAGGTCGCGAAGATCCAGCAGGGCATCCCTTCGGACAAGGCGAAGGAGATCGTCAAGGCGATCAAGGACCGCAAGCTGAAGGTGCAGGCATCCATCCAGGCGGATCAGGTGCGCGTCGCCGGACGGATCAAGGACCAGCTTCAGGAAGCGATGGCGGTCCTGAAGGCCCAGGACTTCGGACTGCCGCTCCAGTTCACCAACTATCGATGATCTGGTCGCCAGGGGCCGGCAACCCGCGCCTCCTGCGGGCGTACGACCTGATCGCGCCGAAGCTCGCCCTCGTCGAAGAGGAGCTCCTCGTCAACTTCCGGTCGCCGATCGCGACGATCGACCGGATCGGCGGCCACCTCGCGCAGGGCGGTGGGAAGCGGATCCGTCCGGCGCTGCTCCTGCTCTCGGCCCGGCTCCTCGGTTACGACGAAAGGGGACGCCGGGACGTGCGCTACGCGGCCGTGGTCGAGTTCATTCACACCGCGACCCTCGTGCACGACGACGTGATCGACGAAGCACGGCTTCGGCGCGGGCGGACGTCGGCGAACGCCCGCTGGGGCAACAACCTGACCGTGCTCTTCGGTGACTACCTCTACACGAAGTCGATGGGCATCGCGCTCGACGAAGGCGACCTGACGATCCTGAAGGTCCTCTCCGACACGACGCTCTCGATGATCGAGGGCGAGATCATCTCGACGGAAAAGACCGGGAGCATCCAGCTCACTCGGGAGGAGGCGCTCGAGATCATCCGGCGGAAGACCGCGGACCTCTTCTCGGCGGCGTGCCGGCTGCCCGCCCACTTCGCGCCGAACGGCGACCTCTTCGCCGCGGAGCGCCTCGCCGAATACGGACGCTGCCTCGGAGTCGCGTTCCAGCTCGTGGACGATCTGCTCGACTACACGGGCAGCGTGGAAGCGACCGGCAAGCCCGTCCTGAACGATCTGCGGGAAGGGAAGCTCACGATGCCGCTCCTCCTGTCGCTCCCCCGCGCGACCGCGGAAGAACGCGAAAGCGTCGCACGCGTGATGCGCGAGCGCGACTTCGTGAGCGTGGAGCCGGGCGAGGTGCTCGCGATCGCCGAGCGCCACGGCGGGATCGCCGAGACGCGGGCGCTCGCCTCCGACTACGCCGCCGCGGCCCGCGTCGCGCTCGGAGCCTTTCCGGAGTCCGACGCGAAGGACGGCCTGCTGCTCGCAACCGAGTCCGCGATCGACCGCGTCAGCTGAGGCGTCGAGACCTCCCTTCGAAAATAAGGTCAGTAGCAGTACTTACCTTAAAAGATTCGGAGCACCTTCCGCCACTGCTCGAGCCGCCACTCCGATAAAAGTTAGGCGACTCGGACCTTCCGCCGAAAATTTTCTTGCGTTCTTCCGGCACGGGCCTATACTCGCCTCAGACGATGTCCCGCAACCCCAGCACGATCAATACTCTGACGAGTTCCCTCCAGAGGCTGCCTTTTTTTGGCGGTTCTCGGCCGGATTCGGCCAGTGAGGCTCAGCTCTATCTCCAGCGGGCCATTCAGGCCGCCTCGGAAGAGAGATTCGACGTCGCCCTCGTTTTCTGCGGAAAGGCGCTCCAGGTCGCGCCGGCAAACCTCCCCGCCCGGTTCCTGGCGGGCCAGCTCCACGAGCACTTCGGCGACGTCGACCGCGCGGTGGAGGCGTACCGGAAGGTGATCGTGCTCTCGGGTTACGAGACGGCGAATCCCTACGGGACCGCGGCGCGCGAAGCGCTCGATGCGCTCGTCATGGCGTCGACGGCGCCGTAGTAACTCCGGTCTCGTTGGGCCGCGGAAGGCGCGGCCACCCCCACGGATACATCGGCGGCCGGCCCCACACCGCGGCGCGGTACTTTCCCCCGGCGCCGATCGCCGCCGAAGAAGTGTCCACCCGCCACCGCTCGTCGGAGACGACGGCGTCCCTTCCGGAGAGGGAGAGGTCGAGAGAAAAGAGCAATCCGCCCACA
This sequence comes from Thermoanaerobaculia bacterium, assembly GCA_035646435.1. Taxonomy (GTDB): domain Bacteria; phylum Acidobacteriota; class Thermoanaerobaculia; order UBA5066; family Gp7-AA6; genus Gp7-AA6. Next base: position 2,328 of record DASRPJ010000005.1, read on the forward strand.
CCGGTCTCGCTTCCCGCCTCGATCGCGATCCGGTTGACTCCCGCGCGGAACCACGACGCCGCTTCGTAGAGGGCGAGGGGATCTCCCGGCCCCTGCTTCCCGCCGCCGACTCGCTTCCCGTTGATCCAGAGAACGTGCCACGCGTCGGCGAAGACTTTCGCGGTCGCGCGATCGGGCGCCCGGTCGAGGACGACGTCGCGGGTGGCGACGAAAGCGATCGGGCCGGGCTCCTTGACGTCGCGCGAGTACCAGATCCACTG
>DASRPJ010000006.1:0-6008 GCA_035646435.1 Thermoanaerobaculia bacterium
CCGGACACGTCGACGACGAACGTCAGCACCGCCGGCTTGCGATCTTTTTCATCCACGACGCGGCCGCGGACGTTGAACCGCACGACCCGATAGAGATCGCCCTTCATGAACGGCGTCGGCGCCGCCTCGGCGCGGATCGCGAAGTCGCCGCGCGCGGGCGGCCGGTCCCCGTAGGAGAAGGCGTTGACGAACTCCTCGACGCGGATCGCCTCGCGCGGAGGGAGGTTTCCGTCCGTCAGATACCGCCGGGCGACCGTGTAGGAGCCGGTGTCGACGTCGAGCCCGAACGTCGAAAGTCTGTCGTCGTCCGTGTCGACGAACGGGTTCGTGCCGTACTCCTTGAAGAAGACGTCGCCGTAGGGCGCGTCGTTGGGCTCGCGCGTCCCGCCGGTCGAAGGCGCCGCAATGGGAGCCCGCGCCGACGTCGTGAAGCCGGGTCCGGTTCCTCCCGCGATGCCGCCGACCACGCCTCCCGGCACTCCGCCCTCGACGCTCGAGCTCGCGGCCTTGCGGTCCAGTTCGACGAGCGGGGCCTCGCCGGTGACGACGACTTTCTGGGTCACGGGCGCCAGCGGCTCGGCGGCGCGCTCGCCAACCACTCTCTTTGCCGGCGCGCTCGGTGGCGGCGACAGGGTCTCGTTCGATGGCGCCTTTGCGGCGGCTTCCCTCGTCTGCTTTGCGACTGCGGGCTTTTCTTTCCCTACCGGAGCCTCCTCGCGCACGACGGAGCCGGCCGGGCCGCCCTCGGTGACGCGAGTCTTCGTCAACGGCTCGCGGTCGGTTGCCGGCGGTAGCTCGACGGCGTCCGGCCGCTCGGAGTCCAGCGTCACGCGGTAACCGATCAACCCCGCGGCGCCGGCGAGGAGCAGCGCGGCGGCCACCTTCATCCAGCCGCGCGAGGGCGCCGGGACCATGACGGCCGGCTTCGGGAGCTCCTCCGGGATCTCGGCCCGCAGTTTCTCCAGCAGATCCTCCGGGGGCGCGGCGGCCGGCGTTTCGGCGAGCATCTTTTCGACGTCGATCTTCGCGTTGGACTTCATGGAACAACTCCCTCGAGCGCCGCCTCCAGGGTCGTGAAGGCGCGGCGCAGGCGCTTGCGGATCGCAACGGTCGAGACGCCCTCCTGTCGGGCGATGTCGGCGACGGACTGGCCCGCCCAGAAACGGGCGGTGACGGAAAAGCGAAGGTCGTCGGGAAGCGCGAGGACGGCGCGGCCGAGCCGGAGAGAGACCTCCGAGCTTTCGAGCGCCTCCTCGGCGCTCTGCCCGGGATCCGCGGAAAGCGGCCCGTCTCTCCCTTCGAACGGGACGGCGCGAAGAGGCCGCCGCGCGTGGTTCAGGAAGGCGTTGTAGGCGATCCGGTAAAGCCACGTCGAGAAACGGGCGCGTCCGTCGAAGCCGGGAAGCGCCTGCCAGGCCTTGCGGTAGGTCTCTTGGGTCAGGTCGGCGGCGAGGTCGCGGTCTCCGCCGCAGAGACGCGCGAGCGAGGCGAAGACCGTCGCGTAGGTCCGCTCGACGAGGGTTTCCGCCGCCGCGCGATCACCCGCTCGGATCCGCTCGAGAATCGCGCGCTCTTGCTCTTGCGCTGGCATGCCTTCCCGGTAAGACACCGGAACGACCTCTCCGGCTGCCGGCATCGTGCTCATGTGGATTGGACACGGCGAGCCGGAGAAAGGAAACCGCGAATCGACGTTTCGGGGTGCGGCGGGGCCGGGGCCCGTGAAGGCCGCCGCTAGAACGCGCGGCCGACGGAGAAGTAGGGCTCCTGATAACGGCGGGCCGATCGGCCCCACAGCCACTTGTTGTAACCGACTTCGACGTTCCAGAGACGCCCCGGTCCGAAGGGCACGATCAAGCCCAGACCGACCCGACCCATGCTCGCGCGGTTGAAGCTGAAGGTCGGGTTGGAGCCGAAGCGATCGTCCGGCTGACGGACGGAGTCGTTTCCGCGGCTTCGAATGTAGAGCGCCTCCGCCTTGACCGCGGCGCCGAGCCAGGGGAGAGGGTAGCCGCCGTCGATCGAGACGGGGATCTGGTCCGCGGGCGCGCCCGTCCGCCACGTGTAGCCGATCGCGAAGTTCACCCAGCTTCCGGCGAGGTCGAACGAGTGGCTGGCGAGGTAGGCGATCGTGTAGTCGTACTTCAGAACGCCGCGCCACTCGTCGGAGAGACCCGCCCGGCGGCCCGTCGAGTCGAAGACGTAGCGGTTGTAGGGGCCTTCCCGGTCGTAGAGCATGGGAGTGCGGAGGGAGGCGCCGATAGACATCGGAACCCGGCCGTGCGCGAACTGGTACTTGAGGCCGAACCACGAGTCGGAAAACCCGGTGTTTCGCTCCTGGTCGTCGGGGGGTCCCTCGTAGCCGTCGAGCCAGGTGACGAGGAACTGTCCGGAGAGGTTGCGCACGATCCCGACGTCGCCCGAGAGGTACGCGTACCGGAAGTCGTGCTGGCTCGGGTTGTCGAAGCGTTCACCGAAGGCATCCCACGACGCGGCGGCGTGCTTGCGGGAGTAACCGAGGTTGAACGATCCGTCTCCCGGGTTCGGGACCCAGGCGCCGCCGGCGGAGGCGAGCGCCGGTAGGAGGAAGCTGAAAAGCGTGAGCGTCAGACGTCGGTGCATCGGTTTCCCGCCGGCGGATTATCGCTCCGAGGCGTCGGGCTTCGAGACTCTTAGAGAAGTCGAAAAGAAAAGGGGGAGCACGGGAGAGAACCTCTAGTCGTGCTTTCGATGTCCCTCGCCCTTCCCCTTGGAATGACCTTTTCCTTTCGCCTTCTTGTGGCCGACCGCCTTCCCGGGGGACGTTTTCTTGACCGAGACGACCCGCTGGCTCGACCAGTGTCCGGGCACGTACTCCCAGCCGCCGGCGATCCGCTCGTACCGCGCCGGGATCCAGGTCGCCGCCCGGGTCGGCCCCACCGCCCAGCGTCCCGGCACCCACGCCCACGAGTCGCCGTCCCAATCCCAGTAGCCGCGCGCCCACACGTATTCGGGGCCCGGCCGCACGACGACGGTCTCGACTCGAGCCGGCGGCGGCGCGACCGTGACGACCGTCGGCCGGATCTCGTCCGGCAGCGGCGGGGGAGGTGGCAACTGAGCGGCCAGGGGGGCGGCGAGACCGGTGGCGAGCAAGGCCGCGCCGAAGATCTTCGATTTGCCTTTCGACATCCAACACCTCCGTCGGATACGACGAAGGTGGGAGCAGGGAGTGTGCCATCCGGCAAGTCGATGATGGGACGAGGGTTGACACTCCGGCCGCGCCCCTGTAGCTTTGTCGCAAGCTCCTTCCAACATGTCCGACCGACCAAAACCCGCCTCCGTGGTGCTCATCGCCAGCCCCATCGCTGGGGTGCGCAGTCAGTGGACCGAGGGGCTCGAGGACCGCTTCCCGCTCTACGAGGTCGCCGAGAGGCCCTCGCTCGAACGGAGCATGTCGAACTTGAAGCCCGCGATCCTGATTCTCGACCTGGCGCTGCCGGGTCTCGGGGGCGTCGAGGGCACGCCGGCGATCCAGCGGTTGAGCCCCCCGACGTCCATCATCCTGATGACGAGCACGTCGAACGACCGCGAGGGCCTCGCCGCCCTGAAGGCGGGCGCGCGAGGGTATTGCAACCTCGACATGGATCCGCAGCTCTTGAAGAAAGCGGTCACGGTGGTGGTGAAGGGGGAGATCTGGGTCGCGCGGAACGTCTTCGCGCCGCTTCTCGAGGAGCTGACTTCCCTGACCGAGAGGCGGCACAAGGAGTTCCCGCCGAATCTCGACACGCGCCTCGACCGACTCACCCCGCGCGAGCGCGAAATCGCCCAGCTCGTCGGCGGCGGCGCGAGCAACAAGGAAATCGCGGGACGTCTGAGCATTACGGAGGCCACGGTGAAGGCGCACCTGACCGCAATCTTTCGAAAGCTGGGTCTGTCGGACAGGCTCGGCCTCGCGCTTTTCGTGACGGAGTACAACCGGGTGTCTCGATGAAGCGTTCCAAACCGGTCAAGCGCTCCGCGAAACGGAAGGGCGCCGACCTCGAGTGGATCAGGGGCCGGCGGATTCCGAGCGTCACGATCCTGATCGCCGACGCGGAGAAGTCCTCCCGCGCGGCGGCAACGCGCGCGATCGTCCCTCTCCGGGGCATGCGGGTCGTCGGCGAAGCGAAGACCGGTCTCGAGGCCGTCACCCTGACCGGGCGGCTGAAACCTCGGGTCGTGCTGCTCGATTTGAGCCTCTCCTCGGAGTTCGGCGCTTCGCTCATCTCGGTCCTGCGGCGAAAGAATGCGCGCACCCGCGTGATCCTGCTCGTCGGCCGGGCCTCCGAAGCCCGGATCATCGAGGCGCTCTCTCACGGCGCCGTCGGCTGCGTGACGAAGAAGGACATGGCGCGGTTCCTCCCCGAGGCTCTCGAGGCGGTGGCCTCCGGCGAAGCCTGGATGTCGAGGAAGCTGATCCCGAAGATCATGGATCGCCTGGCCGCTTTCACGGCGCTCGTGGAGTCCAAGCCCAGGCGGTAAGTCCGAGCGCCCCCGCAAAAGTGACATGAGCCGCCAGCTCGTCCGCGGCATCGGCTGGCTCGACGCGACGACTCTCGTCGTCGGCTCGATGATCGGTTCCGGCATCTTCATCGTGTCCGCGAAGAGCGCGCGCCTGCTGGGGTCGGGCGGGTGGCTTCTCGCCGCCTGGACGATCGCCGGAATCCTCACGATGATCGCGGCGCTCTGCTGTTCGGAGCTCGCGGCGATGATGCCGAAGGCGGGCGGCCAGTACGTCTTCTTCCGCGAGGCGTACGGTCCGCTGTTCGGTTTCCTCTTCGGCTGGACGATGTTCCTCGTCGTTCAGACGGGCACGATCGCCGCGGTCGCCGTCGCCTTCGCCAAGTTCTTCGGCGTCTTGTGGCCCGCGGTCTCCGAGGCGAAGACGCAGGTAGGGCCCTTCGCCGTCTCCGCGGCCCAGGCCGTCGGCGTCGGCGTCATCCTCCTGCTGACGGCGTCCAACGCGACCGGGCTCCGGACCGGGACGGCGACTCAGAACGTCTTCACGTTCGCGAAGCTCGCGGCGCTCGTCGCGCTGACCGTCTTCGGTCTCGTGCTCGGACGCGAGGGCGCGGCCCTCCGCGCGGGCGACTTCTGGAGGGCGGTGTCCGAGGACGGTCGGGCTCTCGGGGGCACGGCTCTTCTCGTCGCGCTGGGGACGGCGATGGTCGGCCCTCTGTTCTCGCAGTCGGCGTGGAACAACGTCACGTTCGCGGGGGAAGAGGTCGAAAAGCCGGGCCGCACGCTCCCGCTCGCGCTTCTGGTCGGGTGCCTTCTCGTGACGACCCTGTACGTTCTCGCGAACGTCGCGTACCTGAACGTCCTTCCGCTCGGCGAGATCCAGCACGCCCCGGCCGACCGCGTCGCCACGGCGGCGGCGACGGCGATGTTCGGGCCCGCGGCCGCCGGCGCGATGGCCGCCGCGATCATGGTCTCCACCTTCGGGTGCGTGAACGGGCTCATTCTCTCGGGCGCCCGCGTCTCGTTCGCGATGGCCCGGGACGGCCTCTTCTTCCGGCGGCTCGAACGGCTGAACGGGAGAGCGGTCCCCGCGAACGCGCTCTGGGCGCAGGCGTTCTGGGCGTCCGTCCTCGTGCTGTCCGGAAGCTACAGCGACCTGCTCGAGTACGTGATCTCCGCCGACATCCTCTTCTACGTGCTGCTCGTCGTCGCGGTGATCGTGCTGAGGGTGAAGCGCCCCGACCTGCCTCGCCCCTTCCGAGCTCCCGCCTATCCCCTCCTGCCCCTCGTGTACGCGGCGGCGGGGATCGTTCTCATCGTCGTCCTGCTCGCCGCCAATCCGCGCACGACGTGGCCGGGCTACGCGCCCGTCGCGACGGGCGTCCCGGTCTACTGGTGGTGGAGCCGGCGCCCGGGGTCGTCGGGTCCGCGTTGATCGCCGGGTGACGAAGTCGCCTCCGCCGGCTTTGCCGTCTTCGCGAAGCGGAGCGGCAAGTGGAGGCGTGACCCCCGTTTCCGAAAACTCACTTCTC
>DASRPJ010000007.1:0-2982 GCA_035646435.1 Thermoanaerobaculia bacterium
GAAGAGGAGCCGGTTCCGGAATCGGTCGTAGGACCCCCGACCCTCCGAGCGTGCCTGCAGCAGTCCCGCCTCGACGAGCACGGCCTCCGGCCAGACCCCGCCGAGGCCTTTCGCGAGCGTCTCCCAGCCCGGCGGCGCGTAACCGAGGCCGAGCGCTTTCGCGACCGGCTCGGGAACGCCGCGTTTCTCGAGGTATTCGGCCGCCGGGTTCCCGGGCTTGGCGAGCTCCGCGGCGTAGAAGCGCTGGGCCGCCGCGACCGCGGCAAGGAGCTTCTCGCGCTCTACGTCCCGCGGGCCGCGCGCGACGCGTTTCGGGATCGCGACGCCGAAACGGGCCGCGAGCACCTCGATCGCCTCGGGGAAATCGAGCCGGTCGATCTGACGCACGAAGTGGATGACGTCTCCTCCCGCCCCGCAGCCGAAGCAGTGGTAGAGACCCTTGTCGCGGTCCACCGTGAAGGACGGCGTCCGCTCGTTGTGGAACGGACAGAGCCCCTTCCACGAGCGGCCCGCCTTCTTGAGACGCGTGTGCTCGCCGATGACCTCCACGATGTCGGAGGCAGCCCGCAGCTCCGCGAGGACGTTGTCGTTGATGTCGAGGTCGGTCACTACGCCAACTCCACGATCGTCGCGCCGTTGCCGCCCTCGCGGGCGTCGGCGGCTCGAAGCTTCGACACCGACCGGTGCTTGCGCAGGTGGTCGCGCAGGCCGTCGCGGAGGCGTCCGGTGCCGTGGCCGTGAACGACGCGGAACCGCGCGGCGCCGGCCAGAAGGGCGCCGTCGAGCGCCTTCTCGACGTCCTCGATTGCCTCCTCGAGCCGGCGGCCGATGACGTTCACTTCGGGCGTCGACCCGCCGAGGTCGCGGGTGGTCTCGGCGTCGCTCCCTCTCCCCGCCTCGCGGGGAGAGGGTCGGGGTGAGGGGCCGCCCAGCCTCTCCAGCTCGGTCCGCGGCACCCGCATGCGCTTCCCGCCGACGTCGAGCCAGGCAACGTCTTCTTCGAGCGACGCGACGACGCCCTCGACCTTCGACCCCTTCAGCCGGGCCCGGTCTCCGGCGGAGATCTCGCGGGAACGTTCGAGGAGGTGCGCCCGCGCCTCCTCGACCGGGGTCGCATCGGTCGCCTCTTCCGCCTTCGAGACGACCTGCGCGGCGGAGAGACTCGCGCGGCGCGCCGCGTCGCCGCGGATCTCGTCGAGCTCCGCCTCGATCCTTTTCGCAAGGTCCTTCTTCGCCCGCTCGAAGCCGGCCAGGCCGTTCTCCAGCATCTGCTCGCGGTCCCGCGCGGCCTTCGCGCGCTCGGAAGCGAGCCGCTCCGCCTCCCGCCGCGCCTCCTCTCTCTCCCGCGCGAGCTCTTCCTCGGCGCGCCGAATCCGCTCGAGCGCGGCCTCGGCGTCCGCCTCCGTCCTTTCGCGCCGCTCCCAGGAAGGACCGAGAATCTCGCGCGCCCGCGCGAGGACGCCCTCCGGCAGACCTTCCTGGGCCGCGACGGAGAGCGCGCGGCTGCGGCCGGCGAGACCCGGGTGAAGGCGGTAGTTCGGGCGCCCCGTCGCCTCGTCGAACTCCATCGCGGCCCCGACCGCCTCCGGCCGTTCCGCGGCGAAGCCCTTCACGGCCGTCAGATGCGTCGTGACGATCGCCCGCCCGCCGCGAGCGAGGTACTCCTCGAGAAACGCGATCGAGAGAGCGCTCCCTTCCTCCGGATCCGTCGCGCTCCCGATCTCGTCGATGAGCGCGAGCTGGCCGGGGCCCGCGGTCTCGAGGATGTCCGCCAGGGTCTCCATCGACGACGAGAACGTGGAGCGATCCGAGAGGATCGCCTGCGCGTCGCCGATTTCGGTGCGCACGTCGGTGAAGAACGGGACGCGCGTCCCGGGGCCGGCGGGCAGCGGCAGGCCGGCCTGGGCCATGAGCGCGAAGAGGCCGGCCGTCTTGAGCACGACGGTCTTCCCGCCGGCGTTCGGTCCGGAGACGACGAGAAGCCGCTTGTCCGGCGCGAGCTCGAAGTCGAGCGGCACGACGTCCCTCGCGTCTCGGGACTCCCCGAGCGCGCGCCGCCGGAGCTTCGAGAGGCGCGCGTCGAGAAGCGGGTGCCGAGCGGCCACGAGCACCCACGAGCCGTCGTCGGAGATTTCCGGCACCCGGGCGTGGGCGAGCACCCCGAACTCGGCCGCGGCTTCGAGGGCGTCGAGGGACGCCACCTCTTCCGCGGCGTCGGAGAGCTCGTCCGCTCGCGCGAGGACCCCGCGCCCGAGCTCCGCTAAGAGCCGCTCGATCTCGCGGCGCTCCTCGGCGGCGGCCATCGCGAGCTCGTTGTTCGCCTCGACGACCTCGAGCGGCTCGACGAAGACGGTCTGTCCCGATCCGGACCGGTCGTGCACGATCCCGGCGACACGGGACCGCGCGGACGCCGTCACGGGCAGGCAGTACCGGTCGTTTCGCAGCACGACGACGCTGTCCGCGAGCGCGTCCTTCCGGGTCTCGAGCATCTTTTCGAGCATCCTCGAGACTTCCGTGCGGCGGCGCCGCAAACGTCGCCGGATCGCGGCGAGCTCGGGCGAGGCGTCGTCCCGGACCGCGCCGTCCGGACCGAGGATGCGCGCGAAGAGGTCGATGAGCGGCTGGAGATCGGGGAGACGCGAGGCGCGGTCGGAAAGAATCGGCGTCTTCGCCTGATCGAGCGCGCGCCGGACTGCCTGCGCCGCGCGCGCGGAGGAGAAGATCGCGCGGAAGTCGGCGAACGACGCCGAGCCGCCCGTCTCTTCGAGCGCGGCGAGGGGCGCCGAGACGTCCTGCAGGCCCGCGACGGGCAGCCGTCCTTCGCGCGCGTGGAACTCCTGGAGCTCGGAGAGCTCCTCGAGACGGCGGCGCGCGAACGCCGGATCGCTGCTCGGGGTGATCCGGAGGGCGGCCTCCTGGCCGGGAGAGGTGCGGGCGAGGGCGGAAACGAGACGGAGGACGACGTCGAATTCGAGGGCGCGG
>DASRPJ010000008.1:0-8835 GCA_035646435.1 Thermoanaerobaculia bacterium
CCGGAGGGCGTCCACGGCGAAGGCGACCATGTTCGGGTATACGCAAACCGCGGCGACGTGCGGCACCGACGGGTCGCCCGGCTGGGGATGGCGCGCCTTCTGGCAGAGCTGCCGCACCTTGCCCTCGGAATCCTTCCCCTCGAGCGTCGTCAGGTCGAGCATCGAGATCGCGAGCTTGATCCCGGCGACCTTGGCGGCCTTCTTGATCGAGCGCTTCCCGAGACTGACTGCCCTCTCGTCGATCCCGACGGCGTCGACCCGCGGAACCCGGGAGAGGTCGAAGGGGAGCCGGAAGGACGGGGCCGTGCTCATGGAACTACTGATTATAGGAGCCGGGAAGCGTTCGGGATTCGGCGCGGCCGGCGGGCGGGACCTCCGGAGGGCTCAGCCGTTCGGCACGTCCCAAAGCTCCTTGACCGCCGGGTGATCCCAGGGGATCCGGTACTCGTCGGGCGCGTCCGGGTCGAACGTTTCCGTCACGAAGTAGAGCAGGGAGCAGGGGTTGGTGAGCGGCCGGTAGCCGTGGGCGACGCCCGCCGGGATCCGCACGAGGACGTCCGACCCGCCGCCGGCGACGACGGCCTGCGTGCGCCCGAAGGTCGGCGAGTCCTTCCGTACGTCGTACAGGATCACCTTCGCCTTGGAGGGGGGAGGAAAGAACCAGATGTCGTCCTGCTTCAGGTGGTAGTGGAGTCCCTTGATGTGGTTGGCCGCGTCGACGATCGAGAAATTCGTCTGCACGACGGCAACGCCTGCGAAGAATTCGGCGAGCGGGCGGCTGCCCGCGTGGTTCGCGCGGGCGCGGAAGAGCTCGATGAAGAAGCCGCGGTCGTCGGTGAATCGCGGGACCTTCAACGTGCGGACGCCCTCGATGGGCTCCGGCTTCGGATAGGCCTTGGCGTGGGAGCGGAACTCCGGCGCGATGTCGTCGGTTTTCACGACGGCGATTCTAGCTTGGCACCGCCTCACCCCCGGCCCCCTCTCCGTTCACACGGAGAGGGGGCAACCTGTGGCGATTTAGAAAAACAGGCCCAAAAGAAAAACGGGCGGTTGCCCGCCCGTTTCTGGTCGTCGAGAAAAAGTATCAGTGATGGGCGTGTGCAGGGGCGGGGGCAGCCTTCGGCGCCTCGGTCTTGGCGCTCGCCGCCTTCGTAGCCGGGAACGGCTTCACGTCGCCGCTCGCCGTCCACGCGATGTTGAAGCCGTTGCGGTCCTTGTGGCTGAACTTGGGGTTGCCGTTGAAATTGTGCGTCGAGGTCGCCAACACGAACCCCTCGTTCGAGTTGGTGAACCAGTACTGGAGGTTCTCGACGACGGTCGGCGTCGTCTTGTTCGGGCCGATCGCCTTGTTCAGCGAGATCTCCGCCATCCCGCTGCCCATCTTCGCGTGGGACGTCTTGGCGTCGTCGTGCCACTCGATCGAGTCGTCGCGGACGGCGTATTTCTTCCACGTCACGTTGAAGGCGGTGTTCGCGATGGCTTCGAGAGCTTTCTTCTGCGCGGGGGTCGACTTCTTGTCGAGCGTAATGACGACCCAGCTGGTCGGCATGCCGGGTCCCGGCTTCTGGTGCCACTCGCCACCCAGGTCTCCGGACATCCAGAGGAGCTGGTTCGAGAGGTCCACGTCGCCGTAGTGACTGCCGGGGCGGAACTTGTACACGTTGTTGAACTGGCACATGTGCTCGTCGGCGGACTTGCTGAAGTAGCACGTACAGAAGAGCGGGCACGAGCACCCTTCGATCGTGTCGGCGGTGACGGAGTAGGTCTTGGCCTTGTCGGCCGGCGTTGCCGCGATTATGAGAAGCGCCACTCCGATCACCGCAATGGCAGATAGGTATTTCTTCATACTCTTACTCCTTTCGTGAATTCCCTTTCCGGCCGCCCGGAGAGGGCGAGGGGCTTGGCGGTTGCATGTCCGTGGGTTTCGACGCCGATTCTACATCCGGAAGAGCCTGCGGACACCCCCGGGTGTAGCCTTGGGATGCCCTTTTTTGGGTGGGAGGAATCATGGCAAAGCGGGCTCTTTCCGTCGGTCTGACTCTTCTCCTCGGCGTCGCGACCCTCGCTGCAACGGGTCCGGATCCGCGCGAGCGCAACTTCCGGCTGCTCGTGGACGGCGTCGACATCGACGGTGTCGTCGGCTACCGGATCTCGTTCGCCCGTGTGCCGGTCCCTCGGTCGGACGGCCGGCGGCTCGACCGCGCTTACTCGCCGGACGAGCGCCGCCTCGTCGTCACCGTCACCCAGAAGGGTTTGAACCGTCTCCAGGCCTGGCTGAACGACGCGACCGACGACGGCGCGCCCGCGGGGAAGGGCGTCACGATCATCGCCCGCGACAACCGCGAAGAGCTGCTCGCGCGGTGGGAGCTCTCGGGCGTGATGCCGGTGACGTTCTCGTCCGCCGGCGCCGGCAACATCAACCAGGTCGACGCGACTGTGGAGTTCGCGTTCGACCGGATGCGGCTGGTCGAAGCCCGGAGAGATTGACCGGCGGCGCCAGCCGGGCGTTAACGCAGTCCTCGGCTAGTGCCCGCGGTTGATGTTCTTGATCGCGTCGATCAGGGCGGCCGGCGGCCGCTCGAATCGGGCGCCGAACCCGGTCGAGCCGGGCTCCTCGGACTCCTCGACGAACACGACGCTTCCGCGGACGCGGAAGTTCCGCCGGTCGTCGGGAAGGGAGAAAGTCAGGTCGACGTAGTCGCCGAGCTCGGGGACGCGTGAAGTCGCGAGGTACCCGCCGGCGAGGTTCAGGGTCTCCAGAAAGCCGCTGATTTCCTCCTCGCCCCATTTGATCGTCGCCGGCGCGCCCACCGGCAGCCGATCCGACACCCGCTGTTCGGCTTTTTGTCCCATCGAGGTTCCTACTCCGCAGGGATGAGCGAGTCGGATTGTTTGACGCAAGAATAGCAGGTTCCGGCGGTTTTCCGCGTACGGCGCCACGCTGGTGGCGATCTCTACAGTCGATGATCCTCCAGCGCGGGGAGGAGCGTCGTCTCGAGCTTCTGATACAGGCGCGCCGTGGCCTCCACGTCGCGGCGGCAATAGAGCGCGATCTCACGGAGACGGTTCTCGCGGTAATAGTGCGCGACGGCGTAACCGTCGAGCCCCTGTTCCTTCGGGCTGTCGATTCCGAACGCCTTGCAGGCAAAGTCCAGGTTCCACTTCCGCGAGGCGCCGAAAAAGGAGAGGACGTCGAGGAGATCGGTATGCGGCTTGATCGCGTATCGGTAGCCGCAGAGGTTCTTCGTGACGCGGATGCCGAGCGCGGCGCTGCGCAGCATGAGGAGTGGGCCGTCGAAGCAGCGGCCGTTGAACGAGACGAACCGGTCGAATTTCGTGATCGCGCTCCAGAACTCCGAGAGGAACGTCGCTTCGCTGTCTCCCGTGAAAGTAAAGAGGCCGTCGGACGACGTCTCCTCGATCCGGCCGTCGCTCTTCTCGTACCAGACCCGGCCGCGTCCGGAGTCCGGGTTCAGCATGGCGAGCACGACGATTCGGCCGGTCAACGGCCAGAGCGAGAGCTGGTCGGGGAGCTTCGCGCGCTCCTCTTCGCTGCGCGCGTATTTCGTCAGGTACGTCCGCTGCGCGTCGTCGAGCGAGTCCCACGGGATCCCGACGGTCTCGATGTCGAACACGACGGTTGCCATGGTCGGATGCTATTCTGTCGAAGTCCGTCGAATGAAACGAACGCTTGCCCGCGCCGCCGCGGTGCTCGCGGTCAGCGTGTTCGCCGCCTGTGGCCCCCGCTCGCCGAGCGCCGCGCCGAAAGACACGCTCTATCGCCACCTCGGCGGAGATCCGGCCACACTCGATCCCACGACGACGACCGAGGAGAGCGGAATCCTCGTCGAAGCGATGATCTTCCGGCCGCTGCTCGGCCTGGACACGGAGCGCCGCCCGGTCTCCGCGCTCGCGCGGACGTGGACGGTCGCCCCGGACGGGCTCACCTACCAGTTCGGGCTGGACCCTTACGCGGAGTGGGAAGACGGCTCGCCGGTGACGTCGGACGACGTCCTCTTCACGATCGAGCGCATCCGGGACCCGAAAGTGCCCGCGTTCAACCTCCGCGATTCCTTCAGCGACGTCGCCGCGATCGAGACCCCCGATGCCTCGACGATCCGCGTGCGGTTCAAGTTCCCGAACGCGCAGCGCCTTCTCGCTTTCAACCTGCCGATCGTCTCGCGCGCGGCTTTCGCGCGCGCGGCCACGCCGGCGGACGTCGATCGCCGGCCGACCGGAAGCGGGCCGTACCGGCTCGAGAAGTGGGAGACGAACCGGTCGATCACGCTCGTTCGCCGGGACGGCGCCCCCGGGGCCTCCGCGCGCTTCCGCCGGGTCGTCTTCCGCGTCGTTCCGGACTCGACGGTCCGCTTCCGCGCCGGCGCGCGCGGTGACTTGGACGAGTTCCGCATTGGCCGCGACCAGCGCGCCTCCGCCGAGTCGTCCCCGGAGTTCCTCGCGAAGAACCGGATCCTCAAGGTCCCCCAGCCGGTGACGGCGTACCTGCTCTGGAACCTGCGCCATCCGTTCCTGGCCGACCCCCGGGTGCGGCGCGCGCTCGCGCACTCCTGGCATCGCGAGGAGACGGCGCGCCGCCTCTATCCCCCCGACGGAGCAGCGCTCGTCTCCGGCCCCTATCTGCCGAACTCGGCCGAAAGCGATCCGGCGGTTCCTCCCACTCCGTACGATCCGGCGCTCGCGGCGCGGCTTCTCGACGAGGCCGGCTGGCGCGTCGGCCCCGGGGGAGTGCGGACGCGCGGCGGCGCGAAAGCGTCGCTCGAGCTCCTCTATCCGGTCGAACCGACCGTTTATGGCGCGCTCGCCGAGATCCTCCGGTCGGCGTACGCGAAGGTGGGGGTCGTCCTCGAGCTGAAGAAGCTCGATTGGGCGGCCTACTCGGAGCGCGCGGACGCCGGGGAGTTCGACTCGCACCTGACGGCGCGGGTCTTCCTTCCGCCCAACCCGGATCCTTACCCCCACTTCCACTCGAGCCAGTTCCCGCCGCGCGGACAGAACTACGGCTTCTACCGGAATCCGGCCGCCGACCGGGCGATGGAAGCGGCGCGGAGCGAGACGGATCCCGAGAAAAGACTCGCGCTCTATCGCGAGGTGCACCGGCTGCTCGCCGATGACCCTCCGGCGGACTTTCTCTGGGGGGCGGACCAGTACTGGGGGATCTCGCGCCGCGTGGAGGGCGTGACGGTCTCCTCGCTCGGCCTCTTCCACTTCCTGCCGGGACCTCTCGGGTGGAAACCGGCCGCTCCGTGAGCGGGGGAGCCCGGCCGCTCGAGGGAACGCTCGTTCTCGACCTCTCGCGCGTCCTCGCGGGGCCGTTCTGCACGATGCTGCTCGCGGACCTCGGCGCCCGCGTCGTGAAGGTCGAAAACCCCGACGGCGGCGACGTGACGCGGGAGTGGGGCCCGCCTTACGAGAAGGGGAGCGGCCTCTCCGCCTACTTCCTCGCCGTCAACCGCAACAAGGAGTCAATCGCGCTCGACCTCGCGACGCCGGCGGGGGCCGAGTCGGTCCGGATCCTGGCGAAGCGCGCCGACGTCGTGGTCGAGAACTTCCTGCCCGGCGGACTAGAAAGGTTCGGGCTCTCGCTCGCGGAAATGCGACGGGAGAACCCGCTCCTCGTGACCGCCTCGATTACGGGCGCGGGCCGGACCGGGGAGGAGAGCGGGCTCCCGGGGTTCGACCTCCTCGCGCAGGCGGGAGCCGGCCTGATGGCGATCACGGGCAATGCGGAGGGCGGCCCCGCGAAGGTCGGGGTCGCGGTTTCGGACCTCTTCGCGGGTTGCTTCGCCCTCGCGGGGATCCTCGCCCTCCTCGCAGCGCGCGAGAAGTCGGGCCGCGGCGGGCACGTCGAGACCGACCTCTTCTCCTCCACCCTCGCGTCCCTGATCAACGTCGCGCAGGCGGCACTCCTGACCGGGACGGAGGCGAAGCGGTGGGGGAACTCCCACCCGCAGATCGTCCCGTATCGCCCGTTCGAAGCGTCCGACGGCCCTTTCCTCGTCGCGGCAGGCACCGACCGCCACTTCGCACGGCTCTGCGAGGTCGTCGGAAGGCCGGATTGGGCCGAGGACACCCCTTACCGCACGAACGGGGCGCGCGTCGAGAACCGCGCGGCGCTCGAAGGCCAGCTCGGTCGGCTCTTCCGGGCGCGGCCGCGCGCCGAGTGGATTGCCGCCTGCCGCGCCGCCGGGATCCCGTCGGGCCCGGTGCGCGGCCCTCTCGAGGCTCTCCGCTCGGAGGTGGCGGAGAGCCTGAACGCCGTCGTGGCCACGGCGGGCGTCTCGTTCGTTGCCTCTCCAATCCGGTTGTACGGCGCCGAACAGTTCCTTCGGTTCCCTCCTCAGCTGGACGAGCAGGGCGACGCGCTCCGGCGGGAGTTCGGGCTTCCGAACGGGGGCGCAATCACTTCGGGATGAATCCCGAAAAACGCCTCAAGATGCCTTGACAGGGTCATGAGCCCGGGTGTCGAATAGCCATCAAGCTAGAGGTGGTTGATGCGAATCAGAACCTTGGCTTGCTTGATTTCTGCACTGATTCCTGCAGCCGTCTATTCTCAGACATTCCCGCGCGCCAGCCTTCCCGAGGAACGACTCGCTGAGCAACGACTGAGGCTGTCGCTGCTCCAGCAGGCGCCAGCAGTCCTGGCAGCATCTTGGGATGCAACGCCCGCACTGATCGTGCCCTTGCTTCCTTCGCCCGCCTCACAGATCGAAGTCCCGGGCCTTCGACTTTCTTACATGGAGGACGGCTCAGTCCGCGTCAGCGGCGAGATCGTTGCTTCGACCGGTAGTGACCGCGAAATTCTATTCCTGATCGACGTATCCAGACATTCCTACACGGCGACCTTGGTTCCTCAGGACCCGAGCGCTGCGCCGATGTACCAGAGACTCGGCGTGAGCAAGATCGGCCGTTCCACACTTTCGAGAGAATCGCCGGTTGGCGGGACCGAGCCAATGCTCCTCCCCGAAGATCCGCCCGAAGGGTGCTGCGACGACATGTGCACCGGGCAGCACTACGCATACTTGGAGACCCGCGATCCGATCAACCTGGTTCTCACGAGGACAGACCAGAACTCATACTGGCAGGTTGAGGAAGGGTACGACATGCGCTGCCGCTGGGACAGCTTCGGAAGTAGCGACTGCGTCACGCCACCGCAAGGCGTGTCTGACTGGGACATGACTGGTTGCCGCGGTTACTTTCCTCGCGGCGGATATCCAAGTATGAACGTGTTTCACGAGACGATCGGCGATTACATCAACTGGGACTTCGGTTCGAACAATCAATCAACGACCGCCCATCACGATATTTATATCTATCGAAGTGGACGTGGAGGCCAGACCGGCTTCAGCTTCAGCTTTTCCCATGCTGGCGAGTACAACGACCTCCTCTACGTAACGGTTGGCGATTCGGGTCGGAACGATTGCTGAGTTTCGATATGGAGAAGACGGGCAGAGTCCTCGGCGTCTTGGCTGGTCTCGGGATCGCCGCTTTCTGGACGGTTCTTTCCTTCCATCCGAACTCGGGTGGCGCCCGCTACATCCTGATAGCTTCCTCGATGATTCTTGCCGCCTTGATCGGCGTCGCTGGAGGGGTTACCGGGAGGTCATCGCTTCTCTTTGCAGCTTTCGCGGTCTCGGTTCCGAGCGCTGCGTATTTCCTGCTCGTCGAATCGGTATACCGCGGAATAGGTTATCTGACGCCCCTTCTTCTGGTAGCTGGCCTGATGATCTATCTGTCCCAACGCCGCGTCGCTCGACACGCCTAGATTTCGACTCGGACGACCGGCTGATGAGGGCCCGTGAGGCGGTGTCGCCGCACGCTCACTCTCAGGCCTGATAGCTTCGGCGGAATGAAGGTCGCCTTCATCGGAACCCACGGCGTCGGGAAGACGACGCTCTGCTTCGAGCTCGCGGCGCTGCTCAAGAAGCGGGACCGCATCGTCGAGATGGTTCACGAGGTCGCGCGCTTCTGCCCGCTGCCGATCAACCGCGACACGACTCTAGACGCGCAGTCCTGGATCCTCCACACGGAGATCGCCGCGGAGCTCGCGGCGCAGCACAAGGCCGAGATCGTGATCTGCGACCGCAGCGTCCTCGACAACTTCTGCTACATGCTCCAGGCCGGCAAGGCGCCGATGCTCGAGCCGCTCGTGCGGTGGTGGACCGCGACGTACCAGCTCCTGATCAAGGTCCCGATCGTCTCGCCGCCCGGGTACGACGGCCTGCGCGACACCGACACGGCGTTCCAGCGAAGGATCGACGACACGATCGAGTCGATCCTCGTCGAGTGGGACGTGCCCGCGGTTCGGCTCGACAAGGACGGGCGGGAGAACTGGGCGGCCGGCGCGCTCGAAGCGATCCTGCCGCTCCTCGGCCCCGTCCAGCAGCCGCTGTTCGAGGGAGAAGCGGCGCCGAGCTAGGTCCTCAGTCGGGCGCGGGAACGGTCGTCGGCGGAGCGCCCGTCCACGTCCGCCAGCCGATCGCCGAGAGGACGACCAGACCTCCGAGAATGGAGAGGGCGCCCGGCCTCTCGCCGAGGAAGAGAAAGACCCAGATCGGGTTCGCGATCGGCTCGAGCATGCCGATCAGAGACGCCTCGGTCGCGGTCACGTGCCGGATGCCGCGAACGAAGAGCGCGTAGGCTCCGGCGAGCTGGAACACTCCGAGGAAGAGATACACGAGGGTCGAGCGGAGCGTCAGGGTCAAGTCCGGCGCGACGAGGGGGAAAACGGCTGCCGCTGTGACGACGTTGCCCCACGCGACGACCGCTTCCGCGCCGACTCCCCGCTCGCGCCGCAGAGAGAGGACGAGACCCGCG
>DASRPJ010000009.1:0-3196 GCA_035646435.1 Thermoanaerobaculia bacterium
CTCGGCGGTCTCGACAACCGGCAGCTGTCCGAGGTCGCGGAACCAGAGTTTCTCGTTGACGCTCGTGAGCGGCTCCGTCGGGGTCACGAACGGGATCTCCGAGAGCAGGTCCTCGGCGATCACGAGGCTCGAGATGTTCCGTTCCGGGAGCGACTCCTTGATGTCGTGCAGGTCGACCACCCCGAGCAGACGGCCCTCGTCGTCACCGACGTACAGGTAGAGGCTGCGCGTGTGGAGAAAGACATTGACGATCTCGGGGAGCGTCATGTTCCGCGGCACGAGCTTGACGTCCTCGCGCATCACGTCGGAGACCCTGAGGGACGACAGCGCCGTCGCCTCGGGAGTTTTCTCCCACACGATACCGGCGGACCGCAGGCTCTGGATGTACAGGGAGTCTTTCTGGAGCGCGCGCGCCGACAGAACCGCGAGCACCGACACTGCCATCATCGGAAGGAGGACGGCCGTGTTCTGGGTGAGCTCGAAGATCATGATGATCGCGAGCAGCGGCGCGCGGGTAACCCCGGCGAGGAGCCCTCCCATTCCGAGCAGGGCGTAGCCGCCGACGGGCGAGGCGATCCAGGGGAAGACGACCTCGGTGAGCTTCGCGGCGACGCCGCCGAGCGAGGCGCCGATCATGAGAGCGGGCGTAAAGACGCCGCCCACGCCGCCGGACCCGATCGTCGCCGCCGTCGCGGCGATCTTCGCGACGAAGAGCTCCCCCAGGAAGAGCAGGCTCGGGTTACCGCGGAGGATCCGGTTCGTGCCGGCGAATCCGCTCCCCCACACCTCCGGCCGCACGACTCCGATCAAGCCGACGATCGCGCCGCCGATGGCCATCGTCACCGGGAGGGCGAACCCGAACGACGTGAACAGGGTCTTTCCGGCGCGAAGCGCCCTCACGAAGAGCGCGGAGGCCGCTCCCGCGGCGACACCGATGACGGCGAAAGGGATGAACTCGAGCGCCGACTCGATCCGGAAGGCCGCAACCTGGTAGACCGGCTCGTCTCCGAGCAGGAAGCGCACGAGCACGGTCGAGATCGCCGCGGAGACGACCGCCGGGCCGAACAGCGTCATCGAGAAGGACCCGACGACGACCTCGAGGACGAAGAGCGTCGCCGCGATCGGCGTGTTGTAGGCGCCGGCGACTCCGGCGGCCATGCCGCACGCGGTCAGGATGCGCATGCGCTCGGGCGAGACCTTGACGACGCGCGACAGCCAAGAAGCGAACGCGGCGCCCATCTGGATGATCGTCCCCTCGCGCCCCTCCGATCCACCCGTCGAGATCACCGCGAGGGACGCCGCCGCGCGGCCGAGCGACGGCCGCACCCGGACCGTCCGGCGACCCAGGTTCACGACCTCCATCATCTGGGAGATGCCCGTCGTCCCCGTGCCGGTGACGAACGCCTTCGCGATCAACCCCCCGACGAGCCCCCCGAGCGCCGGAAGGAAGATGCGAAGGAGCGGCGGCAGCGACTCCGCTCCCGACACGATGTCCTCGGCGTCGAGCAGGAGCTGCGTCAGCCGGACGGAAATGGCGCGGAAGGCGATCGCTCCGAGCGCGCCGACGACTCCGACGGCGGCCGCGAGAAGAAGGAACTGGGTATTGGGATCGCGCCAGAAGAATCGCCCGAACCGGGAGGGGCGGGTCGGAGCGGGCGCCTCCGGCGAGCTCATTCCCTCTCGTCGTCCTCGGAGATCTCCGCGTCCTCGTCGCTATCGCCGAAGTAGAACGCGTGGGCGCACATGTTTCCGCAGAAGGTCGCCCCGCCCCTGCGAACGCCGCACGAATCGCAGAACCTCTTGCGGCAGATCGTGCACAGCAGCAGACCGTACGAAAACGTCTGACCGCAGACCTGGCAGCTGTCGGTCGAGCTCGACACGGCAGGAGTATAGGGTGCGCTTCGCGACGGCGTCCCTGTGGTAGCATCCGCGGTCCTTTCGCCGCGGCGGTGTAGCTCAGTTGGTCAGAGCAAGCGGCTCATATCCGCTGTGTCCGGGGTTCAAATCCCTGCACCGCCACCATGATCTCCCGGACCCGGATCTCTCAGCTCCCGCTTGACATAGACCACTTTTAGTGGTCATATGACCACCTATGGTGGTCGGCCTATCCTCCCCTTTCGGCGGGCGCGCCCGGACCGAAGTGCTGCTGGTGCTCGGCCTGCTCGAGGAGAGCTACGCCCGAGAGATCGCACGGCTTCTTGAGAGGCCCGTTTCGGGGGTCCAGAAGGCGCTGCGCGGCCTGGAGTATGACGGGCTAGTCGCCGGCGGGTCGCGGGGACGGACCCGGCTCTTCCGCCTCGCGCCGCGGTACTTCGCATACGACGAGCTCAAACGCTACCTGGAACGGCTCGCGGAGGCGGAAGACGACCTCCGCAAACGGGTCGGTGAGCTTCGACGGAGGCCGCGGAGGACCGGAAAACGCCTCTGACTCTGAGTGCGAAGTCGACTCTTTCCACGGTCGCTCGGGCGGTTGCGGAAGCTCTCGAGAAGGCGGGCGTCCGGGCGGTCTTGACGGGAGGGGCCTGCGCGTCGATCCACACGGGCGGCGTCTACCAGTCGGAAGACCTCGACTTCCTCATTCAATCCGCTCCGTCGCAGTCGGAGGTCGACCGAGCCATGTCGAGCATCGGGTTCGAAAGACGCGACGATCAGTACTTTCACGGGAAGACGCGCTTCTTCGTCGAGTTTCCGGCTGGACCGCTCGGCATCGGACGTGATCTCGACGTGAGGCCGATCCGAGTCCGGTTGGGCCCAGACGGCTCGAGCATCCGGGCGCTCTCGCCGACCGATTCCTGCCGGGATCGGCTGGCCGCCTTCTATCACTGGGCCGATCGGCAGAGCCTCGGCGCCGCTGTCGAAATCGCCCTTCGGCACCGGCTGGAGATGAAGAAGATCCGCGACTGGAGCGTGCGCGAGGGGGCGCCGGAGGGATTTCGCCGATTCGTACGGGAGCTCGAAAGAGCGCGGCGTCGGAACAGACACGGCGCGCCGTCGTAGCATTAGGAATGGACGCCGTCACCTCCGCTCTCGAGCGCGCGGCCGGGAACGGCCTGACACCGTCCCACGCGACGATCCTGCTGGCCGTCTCGGGCGGCGCGGACTCGACGGCGCTCCTGTTCGCGGCGGCGGAGCTCGCGGAAGCGCACGGCTGGCGCCTCGTGGCCGGTCACGTGCATCACGGCTGGCGCGGGCGGGA
>DASRPJ010000010.1:0-6970 GCA_035646435.1 Thermoanaerobaculia bacterium
GTCCGCGCGAAGACGAGAGCGCCGGACGTGTCCTTGTCGAGCCGGTGAACGACCCCGGCCCACGGCCGGCCGCGGTAGCGGTGCTGGAGGTACGAGAGAGTACGGCTGAAGAGCGTGTCGCTTTCGTGCTCCGCCGTCTGCACCGAAAGGAGGCCCGCCGGCTTGTCGACGATCAGGAAGAGCGGATCCTCCGCGAGGACGGTAATGCGGCTCCGGACGCGGCGTCTCTGCGGGCGGTTCGGGTCGTAGTGGATCGGGACGTCCTCGGGCACGTCCGCTCCCGGCTCGTCGGTCACGGCACCCGCGACGTCGACGCGGCCCGCTCGGACGGCGTCGCGCGCCGCGCGCCGGGAGAGGCCGAACCGCTGCGAGACGGCGAGGTCGAGCCTCACAGCCTCATCGCGCCGCGCCCTCCGCGGGCACCCGGACCTCGACGAAGAAGTCGCGATCGCCGATGCGGGGAGGAGGCGCCGCGCCCGGCCCGAAGACGGCGGCTGTGCGAAACTCCTCGTCGAGAAAGCGACCGAGGCGCTGGAGGTAGTCGCGCCCGAACGCGGTCGGGCCGTGGCCGATGGTGAGCACGTTCACGAGCACGACGGCGCCCGGGGGTCGGCCCCGAAGCCGGGCGATGACCTCCTCTTCCGCGGCGGAGTCGAGGTGTCCCGGGAAGAACTGGTCCTGGGCGAGCGGGTTTGGCCGGTCGAGCGCCCAGTTGAAGAATCCGGCTTCGGGAAAGCCCGCGATCGTCCCGCCCGCGGGCACTCGCGCGCCGAGATCCGCCAGGGCTCCACGGGAGGCGCCCGCCACCGGCTCGGGAACCATGAGGGAGCCCGCCGGCGTGTCG
Organism: Thermoanaerobaculia bacterium; assembly: GCA_035646435.1. Classification (GTDB taxonomy): domain Bacteria; phylum Acidobacteriota; class Thermoanaerobaculia; order UBA5066; family Gp7-AA6; genus Gp7-AA6. The sequence continues at coordinate 845 of DASRPJ010000010.1, forward strand.
ACCCTCGTCCAGGCCGGATGGCGGTAAGCCGTCGCGAGGGCGGCAATCCGCGCCGCGAGGAAGATCGCGAGGGCCGCCGCGACGAGCCGGGGAAAAGGGGACGGAGTCGGCGTGACATGGATCCGTCGAGGAAGCCGCGACGCCCCGCGCAGGAGAACGGCGCAGCCGACGACGATCGGAAGCGGAAGGTAGAAGCCGTTGTACGGACCGACGTATCCGGCGGCGAGCAGGAGACGCGCGGAGAAGAAGAGCGCGAGGAGGAGCGCGGAGTCGGGAACCCCGGCGAGAATGGTCTCCCGCGAGCGGTCGCGCAGTCGCCGCACCGTCCCGGCGAGCGCGAGCAGGAGGAGCAGCGGGGGCAGCGGCCGGACGAGCGGGGGAACGAGCGCCATCGTGTCGCGGAGCCCGGCGGGCGGGAAGAGCGCGACGAACGCCGCCGCCGCGAGGACGGCGAGCGCGGCGACCTCGATCGCCAGACCGGCAGCGGCTGCCCGCGACCGCGCCCGGGCCGCTGCGATCGACGCGACGAGCAGCCAGAGTCCCGCGAAGACGAAGGCGATCGCGGCGAGAGCGAGCTCGGCGATGCGCAGGCCGGGCCGGTCCACGCCGGAGAACGACGAGTACACGCTCGCGAACTCCCGCGGGAGGAACAGGAACGTGAGCCAGCCTTCTTTCGAGAGGATCGCTCGGGGTGTGCCGGCCGACACCGCCGCGTAGGCGAGGGCCGCGCCGGCGACCGGCGCCGTCGCCAGCCAGCCGAGGCGCCTCTTCGCGGGTGTGTCTCTGCCCGCGATTCGTTCGACCAGAAGCGCCGCGATCGCCGCGAGCCCGATCTCCGGGCGGGACAGGAGCGCCGTCGCGAGGAGTAGCGCGGCGCCCCGGTCCCGCCGTAGCGTTCCCCCGCTGCCGGCGAGAACGATCGCGCCGGTGGCTGCCGCGACCGCGATCGAGGTGTCGAGGCTGTATGGGAAGAGGTGACAGCCGCCCGGCCGGAGGAAGAAGGCGACGCCGACCGCGAGCGAAGCGGCGAGGGAGGCCGGGCCCTCCGGCAGGAGACGCCCGGCCAGCCGTCTCAACGCTTCGAGGTGAAGGAGAGCGATCAGGCCGGCGAGCGCGATGCGCGCGGCGAAGGACCGTCCGAAGAGGAGGTCGACTCCCGCCGCCAGGTACGGCGCGAGCGGACCGTAATAGAACCGGACGTCCCGGTAGAGCGCCTCCCCCTCGGCGACGCGGGCCGGCACCATGAGCTCGCGTCCGGTGTCGACGAACGGCTCGATCCACCGGTTCCACGAGATCCCGGCGAGCAGAACGAAGACGGCGTAGGGAAGGAGGCCGGCGGCGCGGCGACTCACGGCGTCGCCGAGGGACGCGATCGCCCGGCGAGGTAGGCGAGGAGGACGGCCGCGCAGGACGCCGCCGTCGACCAGACGAGCAGCCAGCCGGCGCGGCGCGCGGACGCGGGCGGTTCGGGACGGCCGGGTGACGGCACCCCGCCGGCTTCCGCGCGCAGCGCCCGGATCGCCCGCAGGAACGCGACGTCACCGCCGGCTTCGGGCCGACCGCCGGCGGTCAGGGCGCGGCGGGCCTCCTCGACGATCGCCGCGTTTCCTCCCGCCTTGCGATAGGCGTCCAGGGCTTCCTCGCCGGCGGCGCCCCGGAACGCTCCCGCGACCGCGCGCGAGTCGTTTTCGGAGACGAGCGCCAGGCGGTGGGCGGCAAGCTCGCCGGCGAGCCGCGCCGCCGCGGCGGGCCGGACCGCCGCCGACTCGAGGTTCTGAGCGCGGTCGAGGCGCGTCGCGAGAGCGGCCCGAAACGAGAGAAACGCGGCGAGGGCGAGCGCGGCCGCGAGGATCGCCGCGGCGGCCGCCAGGATCTTCGCCGTCGTCCCCGCGCGCACGGCGCGATGGTAGCAAGATGCGCCCTCCAAGCTACGATCCGGGCGCATGCAGGAGAAGATGGCGAGCCGCAACCGTCTCGTGCGGGCGGTCGCTTCCGCGACCTCCCACGTGTGGTTCCCGCTCTCGCTCTTCCTCGCCCGGCGCCTTCCCCGGCGCGTCCTCCGCGCCGTGCTCCGCCAGACGGTGAGCCGTTACATGCAGCTGCGCCCCAAGTACACGAGGGCGATTTCGGCCAACCTGGCGATCATCCTCGGTCTCCCCGTCGAATCGCGGGGCGTCCGGCGCGCGGTGAAGGACCTCCTCGACGCGCACTTCACGGCGTGGCTCGACTTCCTCCACTTCGCGACGCGGCCGCCCGAGGAGGCGTCGCGGCTCGTCGAGAGCGTCGTCGGATACTCGCGGATCGTCGACGGACGCGACGCCAAGAACGGCGTCCTCCTCCTGACGGCGCACCTCGGCAACTGGGAGGTCGGCGGTCTCATGCTGGCGGAGATGAAGCAGCCGATCCACGTCGTGCTCGTGCCCGACATCTTTCCGGCGGTCGAGCGGGCTCGCCGGGACCTCCACGCGCGGGCGGGAATCACGGAGATCCGCGTGGACAAGAGCCTCGCGCCGACGCTCGCGGTCTTGCGCGCTCTCAAGGCGAACGGCATCGTCGCCATGCAGGGAGACCGCGACTTCAGCAACACCGGCATCGCGGTCCCCTTCTTCGGGCGCGCCGCGTACTTCCCCCGCGGGCCGTTTCTCGTCGCAATGGCCACGAACGCGACGGTCCTTCCCGCGTTCATCATCCGGACGCCGGACGGGCGCTACCGCGCGGTCGTCGAGGAGCCCCTCGAGATCGACCGGGGGAGAGACCGTGAGGCCGCCCTCCGGAAGAACGTCGAACGGTACGTCGCCGTCCTCCAGAGGTACGTCTCCGCCACCCCGGAGCAGTGGTACTGCTTCTACCCCTTCTGGGAGGACCCGAGCCGGGCGGGGTCAGGCATGTAGTTTGGTGTTATTGGACCGACGCCGAAATCAATAAGGCCAAACACCACGCCTGACCCCAGGCTAACCCCAGGCTAAAGCGGCTTGCGGGCCGATACCGCGGCGACGAAGAACGCGTCGTAGTGGCGCGCGAGGCTCTCGACGTCGGGAAGTATCCGGGGAGTTTCGAAGCCCGCGGCGGCGAGCGACATCCGCCAGTTCTGCGGGGTCAGGAAGCCGTGGTTCGGACGCGTTGCGGCGTCCGTCGCGACGCCGGTGAAGTTCTCGAGGAAGTTGAAGACGAACTCGACGTAGATCGGCTGCCCGTCGAATGGCCGCACGCATTCCGAGAAGACGGCGACCCCTCCGGGCTTCAGCGCCGACTTCACGCGCGCGAGCGTCGCGGCGAGGTCCTTCGCGATGTGGATGGTGTTGACAGCGTAGACGACGTCCGCGAAACCGGTTTCGATTCCCTGGGGACCGAAGTCGCGGTCCATGTCGAGGCGGACGAACTCGACCGGCAGGGCGGGCCACCGCGCGCGGATGTTCCGCTCGGCGCGGCGGAGAAACGTCGGGACGACCTCCGTGAACACGTAGCGGCCGACGCGGGGGAGCGCGGCGTCGCGAGCGAGCCTCTCCGCGAGCGCGAGCGCGGCGGAGCCCGAACCGCCGCCGATCTCGAGGATCGTCGCGGGCCGGCCGGAGGGGAGCGACCGCACCACGGCCTCCGCGCCGAGCCGGTTGTTGATCGCATAGAGGAGGTTGTCGTTCGAGAAGTACTCGAACCAGAGGGGGAGCCGGGCGGGGGAAAAGAGGACTTCCTCTCCGCTCGACTCGCCGCGGAGGAATGCCGGGACGTGCCCGACCATCGCGCGGACGACGGAGAAGGGGGGGATCGATCCGGGGTCGATCGCGCGAGCGCGCGCCTCGGCGCGGTCCGGGTCGCCGACCGGGAGCGGCCCCCGCGCCCGGTAGACCGCGTCCCGTCCGGCGCCCTCGACGTCGAGGTGCTCTTCGGCGGCGAGCTTGCGGAAGAACCAGCCGACCGGGATTTCGGCGCGCGGCGCCCACCCCCGCGCCTCGACGAGCTCGCGCACCGTCGTGCCGCGCGAGAGCGGCGCGGCGAGGTCGAGCTCCGCGACGAGGTTCAGGAGCACGTCGATCGTGAAACGGTCGAACTCCTCGGAGCAGAGGATGAACTCCGGGGAGAAGAGCGAGCGGATTTCGAGGTCCGGGATGCGCGCGAGAAGAGTCGAGAGGTCCTCGGTCCGAGCGGCCATTTACGGATTCTATGGGGCCGCTCCGCGCGGCGCCCCAAGCCTTACACTCATTCCGTGCACCTTCTCGCCGCGGCGGCGGTCGCCGGGACGCTTCTCGCCGCGACCCCGCCTTCCCGCGTCGTCGTCCTCGCCTTCGACGGCGTCGACGCCGCGCTCGTGGAGAGCATGATCGCGTCCGGGCGCCTTCCGAACCTCGCCGCGCTGGCGGCCCGGGGCGGCTATACGCCGCTGACCCCGCCGGTCCCGCCCCAGACGCCGGTGTCGTGGACGTCCTTCGCGACGGGCCTCGACCCGGGCGCCCACCAGATCTTCGACTTCCTGAAACGCGACCCGGCCGACATGACGCCGACGTTCGCCGTCGCCCAGGAAAAAGAGGTTCCGTTTCTGCTCGGAAAGAACACCCCCGCCGCGGCCGCGGCGATTCTCGCGGCGTTTCTTCTTCTTCCGGCGATCCTCCTCGCGTCCCGGCGCCGACGGTTCGCCGCAGCCGTCCTCTTCGCGCTCGGCGCCGGCGCGGGTGTCGGGGCCTTCCTCGCCGCGCGCGCGTGGCTGCCCGCTACGCGGCCCTGGATCGAGAGCAACCGCCGCGGAACCCCCTTCTGGGTCGACGCCACGGCTCGCCCCGGCACGGTGATCCGAATGCCGGTCACGTTCCCTCCCGAATCGTTTCCGGACGGCCGCCTCCTTTCCGGTCTCGGCGTCCCCGACCTCTCCGGGAGGATCGGCAAGCCCGGTTACTACACGTCCGACCCCTTCTTCGCTCCCCGCGAGGGAAACGACTTCTCGATCGAGCTCGTGCGGCTCGAGTCGAACGTGGGCCGGCAGACGACCCGGATCCTCGGGCCTCCGGGGCGCGCCTTCGGGCGGGAGGGTGCGATCGAGCTCCCGATGGCGCTCACGGTTTCCGCGGCGCGCGACCGGCTGTCGATCGAAGCGGGCTCGTCGCGGGTCGAGCTGGCTGCCGGGGAGTGGAGCGACTGGACGTCCCTCGCCTTTCGCGTCAACCCGCTCGTCACGGTCCACGGCTACGCGCGCTTCCACCTCGAGCGCGTTTCTCCGGAGATCGCGCTGTACCTCTCGCCGATCCAGTTCGACCCGGAGCGGCTGCCCCCGGGTTTCGAGATTTCGACGCCGGCCGGATACGCCGAGGACCTCGTCCACCGCTTCGGGAGGTTCAAGACGATGGGGTGGGCGATCGATACGTGGTCGATCCAGTCCGGGACTTTGAAGGAAGACGCCTTTCTGCAGGACGTCGCGGCGACCGTCGCCCAGGAGCGCCGGATGCTGGCATCCCTCCTCCCGGAGGGGAGGAAGCTCCTCGTGCACTACTTCGAGTTTCCGGACCGCGTCGGTCACGTCTTCTGGCGCTTCCGCGATCCGAAGCATCCCGCCTACGACGCGACGCTCGCTTCGCGCTTCGGAGACGCCGTCGAAAAATCCTACGAGACTGTCGACGCGATCGTCGGCGACACGGTCCGCGCGCTCCCGCCGAACAGCGCGCTGCTCGTGCTGTCCGACCACGGATTCGCGACCTGGCGCCGCTCCGTGAATTACAACTCGTGGCTCGTCGAGAAGGGCTACCTCGTTCTGAAGGGGAACGCGCTCCGGCAGAACCTCGAGGCGCTGTTCTCGCGGGGCGCGTTCTGGGAGGCGGTCGACTGGTCGAAGTCCCGCGCGTACGCGATGGGCCTCGGCGACGTCTACGTGAACCTGCGCGGCCGCGAAAAGGACGGAATCGTGGCGCCGGGCGAGGAGTACGAGAGCCTGCGGGCGGAAATCGTTCGGGGGCTGCTCCTGCTCACCGATCCCGCCAGCGGCGAGCGCGCGGTATCCCGCGTCTTCAAGCGGGAGGAGGTCTACCGCCGTTACGATCCCCGGTTGATCCCCGACCTCTTCGTCGCGAACCGGGCAGGATTCCGGGTCTCGTGGCAATCCTCGCTCGGCGTGCCCACCGGCTCAGTCTTCGAAGACAACCGCGA
>DASRPJ010000011.1:0-6103 GCA_035646435.1 Thermoanaerobaculia bacterium
AGCTGAAGAGTGTTCGCTGTCGGGCCTCCGGTGTTCTTGTCGGCGCTCTGGGCCAGAGCGACGCCGGCGAACGCCCCGACGGCGAGGGCCAGAATCGTGAATCTGAGCAGTTTTGCCATGTTTCCCCTCCTTGTTGAAGCCCAGAGATAGGGCATCACCCCTGTCCCCATCAAAGGCCGTGCCAAGAAAAGGCGGGCCGCGCGTCGGCCGAAAGGGTCCCGGGGCCCTATTCGGAGAGGTTCGACGGGAGCGAGTCGGTCAACGCCCGATAGGCCTGGAGGTATTTTTCGCGCGTCGTGCGGACGACCCCGCCCGGAAGCCTCGGCGCCGGGGGACGATGGTCCCAGCCCGTCGAATCGAGCCAGTCCCTGACGAACTGCTTGTCGAACGAGACGGGGGTTCGTCCCGGAGTCCACGCGGTCATGTCCCAGTAGCGCGAGGAGTCGGGCGTGAAGGCCTCGTCGATCCAGAGGATCTCGCCGTTCGCGCGCCCGAACTCGAGCTTCGTGTCGGCGAGGATGAGGCCCCTCGTTTCAGCGTACTCGCGCGCGCGCCCGTAGAGCGACAGGGTCAGGTCCCGCAGGCTCGAAGCGGCCGCCTCTCCGATGTCGTTGGACATCCGGGAGAAGGGAACGTTCTCGTCGTGGCCGCGGGGGTTCTTCGTCGCCGGAGTGAAGATGGCCTCCGGCAACCGCTGCGCCTCGACGAGACCGGGGGGGAGACGCACCCCGCAGACGGCGCCCGTCTTCCGATACTCCGCCCAACCCGAGCCCGCCAGGTATCCGCGGGCGACGCACTCGAAGGGCACGACCTCCGCCTTCTGCACGAGGACCGCGCGCCCGTCGAGGAGCATGGCATCGGCCTGGAGAGCCTCCGGAAAGCGCGAGACTTCCGTCTCGATCAGGTGATTCGGTACGTCGTCGAACCTCCGGAACCAGAAGTTCGACAGCTGCGTGAGGATCTTTCCCTTGTCCGGAACGCCCGGAGTGAGCACGCAGTCGTAGGCGGAGATCCGATCGCTCGCGACGAGCAGAAGGCTGTCGCCGAGGTCGTAGAGCTCGCGGACTTTCCCTCGCCGTGAGAGCCGCGCGCTCGAGAGGTGCGTTTCGGTGACCGCGGCCGGCGGCATGGGGGCCGACACTAGCACACGCATACCGAGCTCTCTCCGGCGGCCGGCACCGTTCTGTTAAGGTTTTTCCATGCGCATCGAGATCACGAAATCGGTACCGCGGTCCGCGTCGTTCTGGCGAGTCGCGTTTCTCTCCGAGGGCGGCGACCCGGGGCGCGGCGTGCCCGCCGGCCTCGCCGCCTCGATCCGTGACGCGGCGAAGTCCGCGGGATTCCGCGGGCGGGATCGCGAGACCGCCGGCGCCGCGGGTCGAGACGGATCGTGGCTGCTCGTCGGCCTCGGACGCGCGCCCGCTCCGCTCGCGCGCCTTCGCCGCGCGCTGCGCCGCGCGGTCGGGGAGAGCGCCTCGCGCTCGAGATCGCGCCTCCTTCTCGTCTTCGGGGCGGGCGTCGACCAGGCGACGATGACGGCGCTCCTGCCGCACCTGGCGCTCGCGGACTACGCCTTCGAGCGCTACAAGTCGCCGCGGAAGAAGGTCCGCCCGAGCGGCCCGACGTCGGCCGTGGTCGTGCCTCCGGCGGACGTCGCCGCCGGGCCCCTCGCCGCGGCGGCCCGCGAAGCGCAGGTCGTCGCCGAAACGGTCTCCTGGGCGCGGGATCTCGGGAACACGCCGGCGAACGACCTCGGCCCCGCCGAGCTCGCGCGCGCCGCCGTCGTCGCGGGCAGAGCCGACGGCCTCGCCGTGCGCGTGCTCGGCCCGGCCGCGATCCGGCGGGAAAAGCTGGCGGGCCTCCTCGCCGTCAACGCGGGGAGCGTGCGCCCCCCGGCGTTCGTCATCGCCGAGTACCGGCCGCGCTCGCCCAAGGGAACGGCCGTCCTCGTCGGGAAGGGCATCACGTTCGACTCGGGCGGCATATCCATCAAGCCGGCGCCGTCCATGGGCGAGATGAAGTACGACATGATGGGAGCCGCCACCGCGCTCGCCTGCGTTCGCGCCGCCAAAGCGCTCCGGCTTCCGGTCCGGGTCGTGGCTTTGACGCCGTTGACCGAGAACCTGCCGAGCGGTTCCGCGACGCGGCCGGGCGACATCCTGCGGATGCGCAACGGCAAGACCGTCGAAGTGGACAACACCGACGCGGAAGGCCGTCTCGTGCTCGCCGATGCGCTCTCGTTCGCGGAACGGTTCCGGCCGGACGTGCTGCTCGACTACGCGACGTTGACGGGAGCGGTCCTGATCGCCCTCGGCCACGAGTGCGCGGCGGTCTTCTCGGCGGACGACGCTCTCGCGGCGGACCTCCTCGCTGCGGGCGAAACGACGGGCGAGCGCCTCTGGCGGCTGCCGCTCTGGGACGACTACCGCGAGAACCTGCGCTCGGAGTGGGCGGACATGAAGAACACGGCGGGTCGCGCCGCCGGCACGATCAACGCGGCCCTCTTTCTGAAGGAGTTCGTTCCCGCGGGCGTGCCATGGGCCCACCTCGACATCGCCGGCGTCGCGCACTTCGAGAAGGAGCACGCCGGCTTCGCGGCGGGGGCGAGCGGTTTCGGAGTCGCGATGACGATGGAGTTCTTGAAAAGGCGTTTCGGGAACCCGAGACCCGTCGCGCGAAGGAGGAAGCGGACGCGCGTTTGACTGCCCGAAATCGCTCTGCTAGCGTCCTCGCCGCCGCATGCCCCTCCGCAAGTTCTCGATTGGTCCGGTCGGAGAAGACCTCTATCCGCGCTTCGTCGACGAGCTCGCGGAGAAGCTCGACGACTCCGCGGAGGACCGCAACGTAGTCGTTCGGGACGCCCTCTGCGGCCTCTACCTCGGGCGCCCGGTGGCGTGGGATGACGCCGTCGCGGACAAGTCCTCTCCCGTGGCGGCGAGATCGCTCGTCGCCTCGTTCGACCCGCGCAACGCGACTCTCGAAGCGGAGTACTACCGCGAGATCGACCTCGAGAAGTGGGAGCGGGTCAAACCCCTCCTCTGGTTCTGGCAGATGTTCGACCACTCCCCCGTGGGGCGCAACGTCCGCCTGGGGACGAGGATGCGCGCGATGCTCGCGCCCCGCGTCTTTCGCAAGTGCGGCAAAGGCATCCGCATTTTCCACGACGTCGAGTTCTCGTTCGGATACAACCTCTCGGTCGGGGACGACGTCACGATCCACCGGAACGTGCTCATCGACGACCGGGGCGAGGTCGTGATCGGGAACGAGGCATCGATCTCCGACTACGCCAACATCTACTCCCACTCCCACGCGACCGAGGACATCCACGACATCCGGCTCGGCCGAACCGTGATCGGAGACCGCGTGCGGGTCACGTACCACGCCGTCGTGCTCTCGGGTGTCGTGATCGGCGCCGACGCGATGGTCGGGTCCATGGGGGTGGCTTCGCGGCCGATCCCTCCCGGCGTCATCGCGGCCGGCATCCCGGCGAAGCCGATCGGGGAAAAGAAAGTGCGGAGCGCGAAGCCGGGCTCCTGAGGGTCAGGCCTGAATTCCAGGCATCTGGCTGACGCAGAGATTCAGGCCTGACCCCGAGCCCCGGAACCTGAATTCCAGCCATCCGGCTGACGCAGAGATTCAGGCCTGACCCGAGCCCCGGACTATCCTTCGCTCGTGCTTCGCCGCCTGACGGTCCGGAATCTCGCGATCGTCGAGGACATCGCGCTCGACCTCGGACCGGGCCTGACCGTCATCACGGGAGAGACGGGCGCGGGCAAGTCGATCCTCGTCGACGCGCTCGCGCTGCTCGCGGGGGGGCGCGGCTCCGCGGACCTCGTGCGCCGCGGGGCGGACCGACTCGTCGTCTCCGGAGAGTTCACCGCGGACGGCGGCCTTCGCGCGATTCTCGAGGAGGCGGGCCTTCCCGTCGCGGACCCGATCCTCGTCCGTCGCGAGCTCGCCGCGGACGGCCGCGGCCGGGCCTTCGTGGAAGACGAGCCCGCCGCCGTCCGGACGCTCGCACGGATCGGCGAAAGGCTCGTCGCGATCCAGGGCCAGAGCTCGGAGCGCGAGCTGACCGACCCGGAAGCGCCGCTCGAGCTCCTCGACGTTTTCGCCGGGGCCGGCGAGGAGCGCGAAGCCGTCGCGGTCGCGGCCGGGGCGTGGGCGGCCGCGCGCGAGGCGCTCACTTCCCTCGAGTCTTCGCGCCGCGACCGCTCCTCGCGCCTGGAGACTCTCGCCTTTCAGATCGGCGAGATCGAGGGGGCGGCGCCGGACGAGCGCGAGGACGAGGAGCTCGCTCTCGAGCGCGAGCGGCTCCTTCACGCCGACCGCATCCGTCGCGCGGGGGAAACGGCGCTCGTGGCCCTCTCGGAAGGGGAGGACTCGGCGGCGGACCGTCTCGGGGAAGCGGCGCGGTCGTTCGCCGAGCTCGCCGCGATCGACCCGCGCGAACGCGCGCGGCTGGAGGAGGCCGAAGAGCTGAAGAGACGCATCACCGACCTCGCCGCAGCCGCGCGCGACGCGGCCGCCATCGTCGAGTCGGACCCCGACCGGCTCGCCGCGGTGGAATTACGCCTCGAGAAGCTCTCTCGCGTGAAGCGCAAGTACGGTCCGACCCTCTCCGACGCGCGCGCCCTCCTCGAGCGGCTCCGGTCGGAGCTCGACGAGCTCTCGAACGTCGAAGACGCGCTCGACCGGAAGAGGCGGGAGGAGGAAAAGCGGGGAGCCGCCTACGTTTCCGCGGCGGCGGACCTCACGGCCAGGCGGACGGAGGCGGCGCCTCGCTTCTCCGCCGCCGTCGAGCGCGAGCTCGGTTCCCTCGCGCTCGAGAAGGCGCGCTTCCGTGTCGCGCTCGACGCCGTGACGGAGGACGGCCCGCGGCGCGCCGGCCGCGAGCGCGCGGCGCTCCTCTTCCAGCCGAACCCGGGGGAGCCGGAGATGCCGATCGAGAGGATCGCGTCGGGAGGGGAGCTCTCCCGGCTCCAGCTCGCCGTCCAGTCGGTGGCGGCGGCGAAGGGCACGCGCCGGCGCACCCTCGTCTTCGACGAGGTGGACGCGGGCATCGGGGGACGCACGGCCGAGTCCGTCGGGAAGAAGCTGAAGGCCCTCGCGGCGCGGAGCCAGGTCTTCTGCGTCACGCACGTCCCGCAGATCGCGGCGCTCGCGGACCGCCACTTCGTGGCGGAGAAGAGCGAAACGGGCGGCCGCACCGTCGCCGCCGTGCACCTTCTCGAAGGGAACGAGCGGGTCGAGGAGATCGCGCGAATGCTCGCCGGGGAGAAGGTCCCCGAGACCGCCGTCCGTCACGCCCGCGAGCTCCTCGCGCAGGCCGCCGCCCTCGCCCCGACCCTCTCCCGAAGGGGGAGGGGTTGAGCGTGCCCGGCGAGCGCCACTCGCGCTCCGTGCTCTTTGCCGGGATCGGGGCGGAAGGGCAGGAGAGGATCGGCCGTTTCTCGATGGCAGTCGTCGGCGTCGGCGCCGTCGGCGCGGCGGCGGCGGAGCTCGCGGCGCGGGCGGGAATCGGCCGGCTCACTCTCATCGACCGCGACGTCGTCGAGGAGTCGAACCTCTCGCGCCAGCTCCTGTTCGACGCGGCGGACGCGGAGCGCGTCGCGCCGAAGGCCACCGCCGCGGCCGAGAGGCTCTCGCGGGTCGCGCCCGGCGTCGAGGCGCGGGGGATCGTGACCGATCTCGCGCCGGAAAACGTCCGGGAAATCCTGTCGGGCCACGACCTGGTGATCGACGGAACGGACAATTTCGAGACGAGGCTCCTCGTGTCCGACGCGGCGCACGCGCTCGGCCTTTCCTCGATCTACGCGGCCTGCGTCGGGGAGGAGGGGCTCGTCGCGGTATCGGCCCCGGGACGGACGCCCTGCCTGCGCTGCTACCTCGAGCTCCTGCCGCCGGCCGGTTCCGGACCGACGTGCGACACGGTGGGGGTCGTGCCGACACTTCCGCCGATCGTCGCCTCGATCGCGGTGACCGAGGCGCTGCGCGTCGCGACCGGCCGGCCGCCTTCGCCGGGCGTGCTCTCCCTGCGCGTGTGGGAGGCGGGATTCCGCTCGACCCGCTCCTTCGTCGCGGCGCGGCCGTCGGCTTCGTG
>DASRPJ010000012.1:0-6165 GCA_035646435.1 Thermoanaerobaculia bacterium
TTCCTCGGGGTTGTAGGGCTATCGCTTCCGAGCGGGGCGCAGGCGCAGACGAATTGTAACGGAGAATGTTACGTCCAGCAGGAGTATCCGTGGTGCTGGTACTGTGACTTCTGCATCTGGTGCAACACGCTCTGCTATCGCTGGAGTTGCTCTACTTGCCAAATGTGGGGTTGCCCGATGGGTCAGGGCCTCGAAAAGCCGGGCGCTCCTGGCAAGCAGAGTCTACCCCAGGTTGCGAGTGTGGGCGGTTCGTGCTCCAAGGTCGAGCTTGCGAGAATCATCGTTACGAAGATTGAGCAGGTTACGCCCCGGACCTGACCTGTCAACCTCATTGACGCGCGAGCGGGAATGACTTCATCCGCGTTCGTTCTTTTCATCTTTCTTACAGGTTCGCCCGCGGGCGCTGTCAGCGAGATCCGGTTCGTTGATGATCTCGGAAAGCCGATCTCCGCCGGCTTGGACGTGTGTCTCTCGAGGGGCTCGAACACGAAGTGCGGGTTCGCGGTCCCTTACCAGGTGCCAGTCGGCTTTGAGGCGTTCGAGTCGCTGACTGTTGATGGGCCTTTCCACGGGCCAGTGCTCAGACAACGTTCTGACCTTGAGTCGGCTGCCGGCCATCATATGGTCACGGTGCCTCGAAAGGCGAGACTTCGGGTCAGGGAACCGGCGCGTGCTCAGACATTGGTATCCCTGTACCCGCAAACCGACCGCGACTTTAGGAAACCGGCATATTCGTTCAGCGACTTAGGCCCCGCTGGGGTTCTCATTCCGGCCGGAGATTGGGTTCTGTCTGTTTCCGGCCGCGGATCCGCACCTTTCCTGGAAGTTCTCTCCGCCAAACCAGGCGGCGAGCACTTGGTGGACGCTCGGAGCGTCCCTGGTTGGTCGCTGCTCACGCGTTGCCTATCGGCGCCGAAGCGGACGACGGTCAACGGTGCCTCTCTCGTCGCGGCCCCGCTGGTTCAAGACGACCGAATGCCGAAGGTGGAGTGGCGTTCCAGAGTTGGAGGACCTTCCGGCTTGGTCTTTCTTTCTGGATTGCAGGTTCCATACGTCTCTCTAACTGTTGCCGCACCGGGCTTCTTGCCGACGAAAGTGCCAAGTGTATCAGCTCGCCCTGGAAGCTTTGCGTTTCGGGAGGTCTCCCTCGGACGGGGCGGTTCGGCAGAGGCAAGCGTTACCCTGGAGGGCAAGGCGGCGCGCGGGCTTCGCTGCGAGTTACTCGATCCAGTTTCGCACCCGGGGAATTCGCCTGATCCTCCATTGAGGCTGGTCGCCGAGGCAAAGACTGATCGGAATGGCCGGTGCGCCACGGCACGTCTTCCGGAGGGCCGGTACGTCTTTCGTGTAAAGGCCCAAAAGGAGGCCGGCACGGAACAGTTCGTCGACGTGGTCAACGATGAAGTCCAACGCATTCGGTTCGACCTCGAGAAGGTTCTCGTCAGCGGCCTCGTGTTGCGGGGACCCGAACCCGAACCGAACGCTGTAGTCGAGGCAGTTCGCCTGGACGGCAATGTACCGCCCGACGCCGGGACAACCCTTTCCGCGGCCACTGATGACGAGGGCCGGTACGAGCTGGCGCTCTGGTCTTCAGGACATTACTGGCTACGGGTCAGAGCAGGCACCGATGCAGCAAGCGATTCCAGAAGAATGTGGATCGCGAGCACGGGCGCGAATGTCGACTTCGTTCTGAATCGCGCGCGGCTCGAAGGAGTCGTAGTAAACGACCGAGAGGAGCCTGTTCCAGGTTCGATAGTTCTAGTAGTTTTCAATCAGCGAAGCTCGCGGATTGCGGCTGATCCCGAAGGTCGGTTCTCGTTCTCAGTGTCCGGTGACGGTGTCGCGAAGGTTCGGGCTCTTCATCAGAGCTATCGACCGTCTGCTGAAAAGGAGGTTGCGATCTCAGCTAGCGAGAACGTGCCGCCCGTGATTCTTCAATTAGGAAAGTCCGATCGCTTGCGCGGACGACTACTTTCGCCTGCCGGAATTCCCATTCATGGTGGGGCAGTAATCAGCTATGAGCGTTCCGGCGCAAACCCTTTGAAGTACCTGGACAGTCAGGTAACTGACAGGGACGGCCGCTTCGAGTCAATCCGCTCTACGACGGGGACCACGACCTTCTTCGTGACGGGCGGTGGCTGTTCGTTGTCAGTCTTGGACGTGGCGGGAAACCCGGTCGAGGAAACCGTCTTACGCTGCGTCGGAGACTTTGCGGGATTCGATCTGACGGTCCAAAGCCCGACCGGCGAGCCCCATCGGCACGAAGCGCTGAACATCGTCCAAGGCTCGACGATTATCCCAAGGGCGGTACTTGGTCAGCATCTGGCCCTCATGGGCCTGCCGCCGGTGACTGATGCCTCGGGACGGGTAGTCATCGTGGGCTTGGCTCCCGGTAGCTACCAACTGTATCTAATGAGAGCCTCCTCCGAACAATCGATAGCGGCCGGTTCGAACTCCGGCCATCTTGCTTCACTAACCCTGCTGCCAAACGACATTGCCGAGCTAAGAGTGGAGTTCCGCGCCGAATAGGACGCATCCATCGCCCGAGCGACGGCCGCCCAGGATCGCGACCCGAATCGCTTTCGGAGGGCAGAGAATCGAGGCGGCCCGGATACCGCAGGGGCCTCGTAATCCCTTCGGAACGACGGGTTTTCACCGGACCTCACCCGGCAGCGCCGCGATTCCCTGTTCTGCCGCCTTCCGGAGCTCCGCGGTTTCTGTCGCGTTGAGATGCTTTCCGGCGACTTCCATGAGCTCCTTCGCCGGATCACAATCCTCTTCCGAATCTCGAGTCAGGTGCTTGGTGACTGCGGCGGCGAGGTCTCTCTTCAGCGCCGTTGAGCGCTCCTTCGAAAGAGCGAGGCGGCCTTCGACGCGACCGACCAACCTCGCCGCGATGATTTCCGCTTCCCGCTCGCTCAGGCGGTCCACCTCGTTCGCTCGGTACCACCGGTCGGTGACCAGGTCTTCGAGCGCGTTGTCGCGCGCGTCCCCCTGCAGCAGCGCCGTCTCCAGATCCCGCTGCTTGAAGGCCTTCTCGACGACCGCGCGACCCGGACCGCTCCGCGCAGGGTCCTTCCAGGCCACGGCGAGAAGGGTGCCGGGATGGTTGATCCGAGCATCGGCGATTTCTTTCTTGCCCTCGAGATCTCGCAGGATGGGCTTCGCCATCGAGCCACAACCAAGGCCCTCCGCAGCCTGACAGCCGAGCGGCACCTCGAAGAAGGTCACACGCTCCTCGGCTTGAGCGGCGTTTGACGATGCCCTCTGAGAAACGCTCTGCGGCTGCGCGGGGACGGTCGATGTGGCGGCTCCCGCTTTGACCGTCGCCGGATAGCCGTCGTTCTCGACCGCCTCGATCAGTTTCGCCGGTGTGATCTTCGTGTCGTCGTAGCGCACGACGGCCTCTTTGTTCTGGTGATCGGTCTTGACGTCCTCGACTCCCTCCAGTTTTTTGAGCGCGATCCGGGTCGACGCGGCACACCCGCCGCAGCTCCAGCCCCTGACCGCAAGGGTGACGGTCTTCGTTTCGGCAAGAAGGGGCGCGGCCAGGGCGAATGCGAAGAGCAGGGAGAGGAGTTTTTTCACGAGAGACCTCCGGTGTCGTTGAGAACAGCAATTCCGAGAAGTACGGGAACGCGGCGGCCAACAGAGCGAGCATTCGAAGGGCACGACGCAGGATTCCAGATGCGACTCCATAAGACCGACGTGATCGACCCGGACAACCCTACCGCGGCTGCGGGATGATCCGGATGTACGGCTTCGGCGACTTCCAGCCGGCCGGGTACTTCTCCTTCGCCTCGGCGTCGGAGACGGCGGGCACGATGATCACGTCGTCGCCCAGCTTCCAGTTCACCGGCGTCGCGACCTTGTGCTTCGCCGTCAGCTGACACGAGTCGAGCAGCCGCAGCACCTCGTCGAAGTTGCGCCCCGTCGACATCGGGTAGGTGAGCATCGCCTTCACCTTCTTGTCCGGCCCGACGACGAAGACCGAGCGCACGGTCGCATTATCCATCGCCGTCCGGCCCTGCGACGTCGTGCCCGCTTCCTCAGGAAGCATGTCGAACGCTTTCGCGATCTTGAGCTCGGGATCGCCGATCATCGGGTAGTTGACGGCGTGCCCCTGCGTCTCCTCGATGTCCTTCGACCACTTCTCGTGGTCGGCGACCTGGTCCACGGAGAGGCCGATGATCTTCGTGTTGCGCTTCTCGAACTCCGGAGCGAGCCCCGCCATGTAGCCGAGCTCCGTCGTGCAGACCGGCGTGAAGTTTTTCGGATGGGAGAAGAGGATCGCCCAGCCGCTGCCGATCCACTCGTGGAAGTTGATCCTGCCGTGCGTCGTGTCCGCCGTGAAGTCGGGGACCTCGCTGTTGATCCTGAGCGCCATGACTACCTCCGTTATCGGGGAAACCTATCGCAAATCTGTCGGGAAGCTCGATGACCATTGACCAGGCCTGTCATTCCGAAGAGCGGACCGACGAGGAATCTCCGGAAACGCAGGGGATCCTTCGCGGAGCCTGCTCTGAGCGGAAGGCGTCGGTCGAAGCGCAGGGGGTCCTTCGCTTCGCTCAGGATGACAGGCAGGGCGAGAACCGGGCCGGGCCCGTCCAGAGGCCCGAATATCATCCTGGACCGACCATGGCGGCGACTCCGAACCGGGTCCTGATGATCGGCGTCGATGCCGGCGACATCGCGTTCATCGAGGCCGCCGGGGAAGCGCTGCCGAACCTTCGGCGAGTCCTCGCAACAGGCCGGCGTTTCGATCTCGAGTCGACGGCCGAAGTCCTGACCGGCTCGGTCTGGCCGACCTTCTACACGGGCACCCTGCCGGGCGAGCACGGCGTCTATCACCCGATCCAGTGGGATCCCGACGCGATGCATGCCCGGCGGGTCTCCGAGGACTGGCTGTACTGCGAGCCCTTCTGGCTGGACCTGGAGCGGGAGGGCGAGACTGTCGTGGCTTTCGACGTGCCCTTCACTTTCCCGAGCCGGCTCGGCCGCGGGATCGAGATCAACGGCTGGGGCACGCACGAGCGGCTCGGGCCCTTTTTCTGCAGCCGCGCCGAAGTCGGCCGCGAGCTCCGCCGCCGCTTCGGCGCGCACCCGATGGGCCACGACACTCCGGTCCCGCGGTCGCGAAAGCACAGCGAGGACGCGGCGCGCCGCCTCGCGGAAGGGGCCGGCACCAAGGGCCGGATCGCGCGGTGGCTCCTGGGCGCGATCGACTGGTCGCTCTTTCTCGTCGTGCTCGGAGAGACGCACAGAGGCGGGCACGTGCTGTGGCCCGAGCCGGGCTACGGAGCGTTCGCGCCTCCGGAAAATGCGATGCGGGACGTCTACCGGGCTGTCGACGGAGCGGTCGGAGAGATCCTCGCCGGCGCGCCGGCGGACGCGACTGTCGTGGTGTTCTCGCTCCACGGTATGGAGACCAACCGGTCGCAGGGACACTTCGTGCGGCCGGTGACGGACCGCGTCAACGCGTCACTCGTGGAAGGCGGATCGGCGCGGAGGGACGACGCTCCCCGGGGCGGCCTCGTCCGGATGCTGCGCGTGGCCGTGCCCGGCCGGTTGCAGCACGCGATCGCGCGGGCGGCGCCCATTCAGCTCCTGGACTGGGTTTCCAATCGCGAGATCACGGGCGGCGTGGACTGGAAGAAGACCCCGGGCTTCGCGCTTCGACCCGACCTCCACGGCTATCTCCGCTTGAACCTCGTCGGACGCGAGAAGGCGGGCGCTCTCGAGCCGGGAAGCGAGCGTCACCGGAGCTACGTGGAAGAGCTGCGAACCGCCTTCCGGTCTCTCACGACCGGAGAGCCCCGCCGGCCGATCGTGCGCGACATCCTCTCGATGCGCGACGTCTTTCACGGCTCCCGCTCGGCGCTCCTGCCGGACCTCGTCGTGCGATGGGAGAAGCTTCCGCAGGCGACGCGGGTCGACTCCGACGCATACGGAACGATTTCCGCCGAGCCGGACACGGGACGCTGCGGCGAGCACCGCAGCCGCGGGTTCGCGACGCTTCTCGGACCGTGGAAGGACGCCGCTCTCCCGCCCCTCGCGCACGGGACCGACTTCCCCCGCTTCGTCCGCGCGCTCCTCGGCCGCGCGCCCGTCAGCTGACCGTCAGTGCCGGATCTCGCCGGTGTACACGGCCTCGAACGCGCTGCC
>DASRPJ010000013.1:0-4720 GCA_035646435.1 Thermoanaerobaculia bacterium
GGAGTCGCAGTGGCCGTCGGTGGAACGGGAGTCGACGTCGAAGTCGCAGTCGGAGGGACCGGAGTTGGAGTCCGGGTCGCGGTGGCCGTCGGCGGAACGGGAGTCGAAGTCGCCGTCGGCGGGACCGGGGTCGGAGTCCGAGTCGGCGTCGCCGTCGGCGGCACGGGAGTCGGAGTCCGGGTCGCGGTGGCCGTCGGCGGGACCGGGGTCGGAGTCCGGGTCGGCGTCGCCGTCGGCGGGACCGGAGTCGGAGTCCGCGTCGCGGTCGCCGTCGGCGGAACGGGCGTCGGAGTCCGCGTTGGAGTTGCTGTCGCCGCGACGGGCGTCGCAGTCCGGGTCGGCGTCGCGGTCGGCGGCGGGGCGGTTCCCTTGACGATGGTGAAGCTGTCCGTGACGACGCCCGTCTCTCGCAGGAAGACTGCATCGAGCCGGTTTCCGTCGACGTCGAGCACCATCGAGCCGAGCTGGTTCAAGGAAATGAACATCGCCGGGTGATTCAGCGTGCCTCCGCTGATCTTGCCCGAGCTCCCCGCGACCGCGTAAACCGCGCCCTCGTGCCCCTCGAGACCTTCCGTGGGCTTCGAGTACGCGCCCGTTGCCGACGGCCGGCCGCTCCCTCCGTCTTTGATCATCGACTGCGTCAACGTGCCGGACGTGCCGTAGTGGCCGTCGAGAAGGAACGAGCGCTCGTAGGAGTGGCTGTGTCCGGTCAGCACGAGGTCGACGCCGTAGTCCTCGAGGATCGGAAGGATGTTCGCCCGCATCTCGACGAGCTGGGTCTCGGTGTCGGAGTTGTGCGATCCCTTGCTGTACGGAGGGTGGTGCCAGTAGGCGATCAACCAGTCCTGAGTCGTCGCAGCGAGGTCGTTCGCGAGCCACGTGGCCATGGGCCCCGTGGATGAGCGGCTCGACGTCATCGAGTCGAGGCAGACGAAGTGAATGTTGCCCCGGTCGAAAGAGTAGTAGTCCTCGGTGCCGGACGGAGTCCCCCCCGACGCGCCGTTCGCCGGCAGGTTGAAGATCTGGTAGTAGGGGAGACTCGCGGGCGGATTCGACGAGCCCGCGGTGTCGTGGTTGCCGAGGGTCGGCCACAGGAACGCCTGCTTCAAGAACGTCGGATACATGTTGAAGACCGCGGCCTGGTACTCCGCGTCCGTCCCGGTTTCGTAGGCGTTGTCGCCGAGCATGAGCCAGACGTCGGTCTCGCGCGTCCCGGTGAACGACGCGTACGCGTTGCGGACCGCCTGCGCGCTCGCGTTCGCCGTGCCCGAGTCCCCGAGGACCCAGACGCGCGTCGGAACGGACGTGCCGACGAGCGGGTGCGTCCGGAAGAAAAAGGTGGCGTCGCCGCCGGCGAGCGTCTCCGTCGAGGTGCCGACGGAGTAGTAGTAAAGGGTGTCGGGAGAGAGGCCAGTGACCGTCACCGTGTGCTCGGTGACGCCGGACGCGCCGTCGGCGATGCCCGTGAGGCTCTCCGGCGCGGTGCCGTACCGCACGCGGCTGCCCGTTGCGACATCCGTACGCCAGCGCACGATCGCGCTCGTCGGAGTCCCCGTCTGGAGATACGGCCCGCGCGTCACGGAAGCGCCCGTCGATCCGGAGAGCTCGAGGTCGAAGCTCAGGTCCGAGCTCGTCCCGTTGGCCTGATGGACTTCGACCGCCAGGACGTTCGTGCCGGCGACGAGAGAAGACGCGGGGACGCTCGCGGTCACGAACGTGGACTCGGCCGGCGCGCCAAGAGCGGAGGATGCGGGTGTCGTGTAACCGATCGTTCCCGCCGGCATGTTGCTGCGGAAGACTTCGGCCCCGTTCAGGTAGACGACGGCGCCGTCGTCGCGGAGGAGACGGAGGTTGAACGCCGCGAAGACCGAGGGATTGGCGACCGTGAACGCGCGGCGGAAATAAGTCGTGACGTACTTGGCGCTCGCGTTCGGCCCGAAGGAGACGACGGTCGCCTCATCGCCGTCGCCATACCCGAGCTGAGCGGCGCCGGACGCCCAGGAGCCGTCCGCGAAGCCGGCGGCCCGCCAGGCGGTCCCCTGGTTCGTGCCGTTGTCGCGGTACTTCCAGACCGAGCCGGTCGGGACGAGGATCGTCACTGCCGCGGAGGCCTGCCGCGCCGGGGGCGCGAGGAATCCGGCGGCGAGCACGGCGATCAGGAACACTCTCTCAGCCCTTCGCATCGGTCTTCTCCTTGCGGATTTCCGCTTCGAGCCGGTCGAGCGTGCTCTTCACGTCGCGCTCCAGCCTCACCATGGCGCGCGTCCGGCGCAGCGACTCGGGCAGCCTGTCGATCGAGTCCTTCGCCGCGAGGAGAGTCTCGCGCGCTTGCGCCCGCCTTCCCGCTTCCGCGAGGATTTCTCCCCGCCGCGCGAGCCACGTCTCCCGCCGCGTCTTTCCGGCGGCGATCCGATCGAGCCGTGCGAGCGCGCCGTCGTAGTTCCCGCGGCGGCGGTCGAGCGAGACGCCGAGGTCCTCGAGCGCGGCGAGCGGGCCGAGAATCGCGACTCCCTCGTCGATCACGCGAACCGCGGAGTCCAGCCGCCCGGCCCAAGCGAGCGCCGTCGCCCGCTCGAAACAGAGGTCCGGCTTGGGCCGGCCCGAAAGGCGGATCGCTTGCGCGTACTGCGCGTCGGCCTCCACCGGGAGGCGGAGTCGAACGAGGACGCGGGCAAGCGACAGCCGCGCGTCGGCGTGATCCGGTCGCCGCTCGAGGAAGCGGCCGAGGGCGGCGCGCGCCTGCGCCGGCCGGCCCGCCTCGAGGAGGCTCTTTCCACGCCCGAGGTCGACCTCTGCGAGCGAGGGATCGAGGCGAGCGGCCCGGTCGTAGTCGGCCAGGGCGGCCTCCGTCTCACCGTGGAAGCGCTGGAGCTCGCCGCGCTTCAGGTAAAGCCGGGCGTCGTCCGGCCGCCGCGCGATTTGCCGCGTGACTTCCCGGATCTGGTCATGGAGGTCGCCGTGAGCCGACGCGGGAGGTGCCGGGACGCCGGCCAGCAGGAGGGCAAGCGCCACGGCGCGGCGAACGCTCCGCCCGGAAAGCTGGGTGCTTCGTCCAAACATCGTCAAACTGTGGCCGTTCGGAGCGAGCGTAACACCCCGTCCGACCGCGCGGTAGTCAGGAGCGCGGAGCGGCGGACGTTTCGGCCGGCTTCACCACGCCCAGCTGGGTCAGCAGGAAGGCGTAATCGAACGCCGTTTCCTTCAGCTTGTCGTACCTCCCGGACGAGCCGCCGTGCCCGCCGGCCATGTTCACCTTGAACACCAGCGGGTTCGAGTCGGTCTTGCTCGCCCGCAGCCGGGCGACGTACTTGGCGGGCTCCCAGTACATGACCTGACTGTCGTTGAACGACGTCTTGACGAGCATGGCCGGGTAGGCCTTCGCGGCGATGTTGTCGTACGGGCTGTAGCTCATCATGTATTCGTACTGCTCCTTCACCCGCGGATCTCCCCACTCCTCGAACTCGCCGACCGTGAGCGGCAGCGTCGGATCGAGCATCGTGTTGATGACGTCCACGAAGGGCACGCGCGAGATCGCGACCCGGAAGAGCTCCGGACGCATGTTGACGACGGCTCCGACGAGGAGTCCGCCCGCGCTTCCGCCCTCGATCGCGAGCCGGTCGCTCGAAGTCCACTTCTCGCGAATCAAGTGCTCGGCCACCGCGATGAAGTCCGTGAAAGTGTTCTTCTTCGCGAGCATCCGGCCGCCGTCGTGCCACTTCTTTCCCATCTCCCCGCCCCCCCGGACGTGCGCGATCGCGTACACGACGCCGCGGTCGAGAAGGCTGACCCGGTTCGAGGAAAAGGTCGGATTGCTCGAGGAGCCGTAGGAGCCGTAACCGGTGAGCAGCAGCGGGTTTCGCCCGTCGCGCCGGGTCCCCTTTCGATACACGATCGAGATCGGGATCGACGTGCCGTCCGCGGCCTTCGCATGGAGGCGCTCCGAGGCGTAGCGCGAGGGGTCGTAGCCACCGGGCACTTCCGTCCGCTTCAGGAGCTTTCGTTCCCGCTTCTCCATCTCGTAGTCGAACACCGACTCCGGCGTCGTAAGAGACTGGTATCGGAAGCGGAACATGCTCGTGTCGAACTCCCTGTTCTCGGCGGAAAACGCGGCATACACGGGCTCGGGGAACTCGATGCGATGCGTCGCACCCGTGGTGAAGGAGAGCACCCGGAAGTGCCGCAGGCCGTCCTGCCGCTCGTAGAGGACGAGGTGGCCCGCAAAGACGTCTATTCCCTCGATCATGACGTCGTCTCGGTGGGGGACGATCTCCTTCCAGTTCTTCCGGCCCGGATCTCCGGCCGCGGTCATGACCACGCGGAAGTTGCGGCCCGTGTCGTTGATCCGCAGGAAGAACGCCCCGAGCCGGTGGTCCACTTCGTACTCGCGGTCCTTCTCGCGCGGAGCGATGACGGCGAGCTCGCTCGAGGGCTCCTCGGCGGCGACGAAACGGATCTCGGTCGCCGTGTGGCTGCTCGACTCCACGAAGACGTAGGAACCACTGCGCGACCGCGACACATCCAGCGCGAACTTCTCGTCGGTCTCCTCATAAACAATCGGCGCCGCGGCGCTGTCGGTCCCGAGGACGTGGCGGTACAGTCGGTAGGGGCGCTTCGCCGAGTTGTCCGTCACATAGAAAAGCGTCTGATTGTTAGAGGCCCACGCGAGCGAG
Organism: Thermoanaerobaculia bacterium; assembly: GCA_035646435.1. GTDB lineage: Bacteria > Acidobacteriota > Thermoanaerobaculia > UBA5066 > Gp7-AA6 > Gp7-AA6. The sequence goes on from DASRPJ010000013.1 coordinate 4,671, forward strand.
CTCACTTTCGGGACCCGCTCCTTGCCGAGCTTCCCGGTGCGCAGGTCCTT
>DASRPJ010000014.1:0-3769 GCA_035646435.1 Thermoanaerobaculia bacterium
ACGGACACGCCGAGCGAGAGGTCCGGCGAGAAGGAGCAGATCCGGGCGGCAACCGCCGCGATCTCGGCGGCGGCGAAACCGTTCGTCGGCACTCCCACGTTCAAAACGCCGCACCTCTCGAAGTAGACGCGGATGATTTCCGGGAGATCGCGGCGCAGGAATGGCTCGCCGCCCGAGATCAGAAGGAGACGGATCGGCGGCAGCGTCCCCACGAAGCGCTCGATCTCGTCGAGCGTGAGCTCGTTCGTGCCCGAGTTGATCGGATAGAAGCAGTGCGCGCACCGGGCGTTGCACACCGAGGTGACGAAGTGCGTCCACTGCGCGAGCGCGTCCCCCGGCGCGATCCAGTCGCGGGCGAGCGAGAGGCCCTGCCGGACGCGCGCGACGCTCACGTCTGCTCCCTCTCCCTCCGGGAGAGGGCCGGGGTGAGGGCGCTGACCTCGCCCCCCTCCCGTCGAGCCTCGAAGAAACCGCGAATCCGGTGGATTTCGCCCGCGACGAGCCACGGGAAGAGAGCCACGGCGCGCGCGGCGTGCCCGGCCCGGGCCATCCGCGCGATCGTCACCCAGAGGTGCGGAAAGAGGAAGAGGAGGGCCGGCCACTTGACGAGCACGCGGCCGGGCCGGTCGAGGGCGACGCGGGTCCGGTAGATCGTGCGGCCGCACGCGATCTGCTTCTCGCGGAACGCGCGCGCGTCGAGCCGTTCGTGGAGGTGCGTGAGCACGATCCCGGGCTCGTACCAGAGCTTCCCGCCGCGCGCCGCGACGGCGAGCGCGAACGCGGTGTCCTCGCCGGAGTTGGTTTCCGGAAAGCGCGCGTCGCCCACGGCGTCGCGGCGGTAGACGATGCCCATCGTGGGGATGTTCGCGCGCGGGCCGGGCCGCGCGTCCCGGATCCACTCGGAGTGGTTCAGGAACCAGTCGAGCTCGCCCCAGCGGCCCGGCCGGCCGTTCGCGATCCGCGCGCCCACCGCGGCGATCGCCGGGTCGCTCTCGAGCGTCTTCCGCGCGCGCTCGAGCCAGTCGTGCGGAGCGACGGCATCGGCGTCCAGGAACGCGAACGCGTCTCCCTTCGCTGCGTCCATGCCCGCGTTGCGCGCCCCGCCTGCGTTCCGGCGGCGCCCGTTGCGGATCACCCTGGCCCCCGCGCTCCGGGCGACCTCGGCGGAAGCGTCCGCGGATTCATCGTCGACGACGAGCACTTCGAGGGGAGCCTCGGTCTGCTCGAAAACCGAACGGACGGCGTCGCCGACGGTGCGCTCCGCGTTGCGGCAGGGGATGACGACGGAAACTCGCATGGAAACGGTCAAGTCTAAGCCCCCGGCTCCGCCCGGAGGAGGATCCGGTACCGGAAGAGCCGCCCGAGGAGCGGGACCGGCATGAGCGCGCGCTCGAGCCAGCGCACGACGGGGAACGGGGCGGGAGAGTAAGTCAGCGACCGGACGCGCCATCCGGCGCTCTCGAAGAGCCTGCGGATCTCGCGCGGGCGGCGCACCGCGATGTGCTCGGGGAACTGTTTCAAGACGAAGTTCGCGGCCTTCAAGCGCTCGACGTAGTGCTCCCGGTTCGGCGTGTAGGCGACGAAGACGCCGCCGGGCTTCAGGACGCGCACGAGCGACCGCAGCATCCGCCGGACGGTCTCGTCGTCCACGTGCTCGAGGAGGTCGAACGCGCCGGCGACGTCGATGCTGCGTTCCGGGATCGCGCCGAGGTCCGCGACGTCTCCCGGGACGAAGCGCACGTTCGCGAGGCCACGCTCGGAGGCCCGCGCCCGCGCGAGTTCGATCGCCCGCGGAGAGGCGTCCACGCCGATGGCCTCCTTCACGTGCGCCGCGAGGAGGAAACAGACGTCGCCGAGCGCGCTGCCGAGGTCGAGGACCGTCTTGTCCGGACGGGGGTCCGCGAGCGCGAGGATGTCCCGGTCGCGCTCGCGCCACTTCCGATCCGGGGCCGCGAAGGGCGTGACCCGATGGAGCTGGTCGAAGTACTCGTCGGGATAGAGGTCGTCTCGAAAGGCCATGGAAGGAGCTCGCGGCCGAACATACACTGCGGAGAACCGGGAGCCGCAGGGTTGAGGACTCGTTGATGAAAACCCCCTGGGAGAAGTTCACTCTGCCCGGCGTGGGGCCGGCCTACGCGCGTGGGGACACGCCCGAGTTCCGCCGGACGCTGCGGGAGATCTTCGGGCCGCTCGTGGACCGCGTCGAGAAGTGGCCGGCGGGACAGCTCGAGTGGGCGATGGCGGAGGCGCCCCCGGAAGGCTCGTTGACCGTCTTCTTCCGCGACCTCGAGAAGCGGCTGACGCCCGCAGGGTCGCTGTGGGTCGTTTTCCCGAAGAAGCCTTTCCTCGCGGAGCTCCGGTTCCCGTACTCGTGGATCGACGTCCAGAAGGCGGGCCTCTCCTGCGGGCTCGTCGACAACAAGATCGCCGCGTTCTCTGCGCGTTTGACGTCGATCCGGTTCGTGATTCCGCTCGCGCTGCGCAAGTCCCGGAAATAGGGGACAGACCACGCTTTCCCGCGGCCGGGCTTCCGCGGGAGCCTGGCCGAAACCGTGGTCTCGACCGCTTTCGAGACGGCTTCTAGAATGCGTCCGTGGTCGATCCGTCCGTCACGATCGTCGGCGCGGGCCTCGCCGGCTCCGAGTGCGCCTGGCAGCTCGCGCTTCGCGGGCACGCGGTGCGGCTCGTCGAGATGCGGCCGATCGTCAAGACGTCGGCGCACTCGACCGACCGGTGCGCGGAGCTCGTCTGCTCGAACTCCTTCCGGTCGGACAATCCGAGGAACGCCGTCGGGTTACTCAAGCGCGAGATGGAGCTCCTGGACTCGCTCGTGATCCGCAGCGCTCGGGCGGCCGCGGTCCCGGCGGGCGACGCGCTCGCGATGGACCGGGACCGGTTTTCTGCAATGGTGACGGCGGAAATCCAGGCGCGTCCGGAAATCGAGTTGGTCCGCGAGGAAGTGACCACAATTCCGTCTGCCTGTCTGGTGGTCCTCGCGACGGGGCCCCTCACTTCGGCGGCGCTCGACGGCGCCATCGGGAAGCTCCTCGGCACCGAGGACCTCTACTTCTACGATTCGATGGCGCCGATCGTCGCCGCCTCCTCGCTCGACTTCTCGAAGATGTACGCGCTCTCCCGCTACGGAAAGGGCTCGGGCGACGACTACTGGAACTGCCCGATGACGAGAGAGGAGTACGAGTCGTTCATCGCCGAGCTCCTCGCGGCGGAGATCGTGCCGGTGAAGGACTTCGAGAAGGGCATCTACTTCGAGGGCTGTCTGCCGATCGAGGTCATGGCGGAGCGCGGGGTCGAGACGCTCCGGCACGGGCCGATGAAGCCGATGGGGTTGCCCGACCCGCGCACCGGCCGCATCCCGTGGGCCGTCGTGCAGCTGCGGCAGGACGACCTCGCGAAGGAGCACTACAACCTCGTCGGCTTCCAGACGAAGCTGAAGGTCGGCGAGCAGCAGCGCGTCTTCCGCAGGATCCCGGGGCTCGAGAACGCCGCGTTCGTGCGGTACGGAATGCTCCACCGCAACACGTACATCCACGCGCCCGCTCATCTCGACCGTTTCTGGCGCATGCGCCGCGAGCCCCGCATCTTCTTCGCGGGTCAGATCACGGGCGTCGAGGGTTACGTCGAGAGCGCGGCGACCGGCCTCGCCGTCGGGATCACCATCGCCCAGCTCCTCGAGGGGCGTGAGCCGGTGCCGGTCCCGTACATGACGGCGATCGGCTCGCTCGCGCGCCACTGCTCCGAGCGCCCGGCG
>DASRPJ010000015.1:0-18942 GCA_035646435.1 Thermoanaerobaculia bacterium
TCTCCCGAGCCGGAGTGATCCGGACCGCGATCGCCCGCGGAAGGGCCCGCACGGCGATTGCGCACGCGAGGACGACGAGCGGGATCAGGGGAAAGAGCAGCAGCGTGCCCGCCGTGGCCCGCTCCACCCGCGGCGCGAGCCACAGGCCGGCGAGGAAGCCGATGACGACGGAAGGAAGCGCGGCCATGATCTCGACGACCGGTTTGACGAGGCGGCGGACCCGGACGGGAGCGAAGAGCGAGGCGTAGAGCGCGGCCGCGATCGCGGTCGGGATCGCAAAGAGCAGGGCGTAGAACGTCGCCTTCAAGGTGCCGTAGATGAGCGGCGTCAGGGAGAACTTCGGCTCGAAGTCGTCCGTGCCGCCCGTCGACTGCCAGACGAACTCCGGCCGGTCGTATCCCTCGTACCAGACCTTGCCGAAAAGCGTCTTGAACGTCGTCTCGGGATGCGGGTTCTCGAGGGCGAAATCGCGCAGCAGCCCGGCGTCCGTGACGACGAAAAGGCCGTTGCCCTGCGGGGCGATGCCGGCGTCGCGGGCCGGCGCGCCGGTGCCGCCGAGCTTCATCAGCGTCCGTTCGGAAGTGTTGTGTCGGAGCCAGAGGCTCCCCTGCCGGTCCGCCGTCACGAACGACTTGTTCCGGGTCGAGATGCCGATCGCCGCGACCCCCGACGGCATCGGATCGAAGACATGGATCCGCCGGTACGGACGAAGGCTCGGGTTGTCCGGCGACCGAACGCGAAACCAGGAAGACGTTCGGCCGCGCGCGTCGCCGAAGACGACGGCCTGTCCGCCGAGCAGGAAGGCCGCGGCCGTGATCGGGGCAGCGGACGCTTCGATCACGACGGGCGGCTCGACCGTCGCCGCGCCGGCTTCGTCGATCGTGATCGGGAGAAAGAATCCGCGGTCGGTCGCGACGACGGCTTCCGAGCCGACCTCCGAAACCGAGAGAGCCGTGACGCGGGCGCCTTCGAGGCGCTCGGACAGGTCGTCGACCCGCGCGACCGGCGGCGCCGGCGCCTCCTGTTCCGGAAACTCGCTCTCCTCCGCCTGCGGCGCCCACGCGAGGTAGAGATCCGATTCTCCGGAAGAGCCGAGCAGAACCGTGCCGCCGGGCGCGGCGGCCGCGGCCGAATACCGCACCGAGCGGCCCTCGGGAAGGACCTGGATCTGATCGACCGGACGCAGGGAGAAATCGATGAGCCTTCCCCGCTCCTCGAACTCGACGCGCACCCTCCCCTCGACGAGCAGGATGCGTCCGTCCTCGAGCCCGAGCGCCATCTCGTCGCGGCCGCCGATGCGTTCGGCAGACGAGATTCGCCAGCCCTCCGTGCCGGGCACGCGGATCGTTCGCAGCACGGTCGCCGCCTTACGATCGACCTGCTGGAAGATGCCCGACGACCGGAGAACGACGTAGCTTTCGCGGTAGGGATCCGGGAACGCGAGGAGGACCGGATCGTTCTGCGCCGTGGCGAACCGGAGCACCGTCCCCGGACGGGCCTCGGCCCCCCGCCACAGGGGAAGCGCCTCGCCGACGATCTGGACGAGGATCAGCAGAACCGTCACGATGATCCCGAGCCCGCCGACCGTGATCACGGCGCGGGCGATCCGGTCGGATCGCTTCACCCAGCGGCGCGGGTCCTTCAGCCGCGCGGGCGAACCGGCGGGCGACCGCCCGGGGGATTCCTGCGGCAGCGATGCCACCGGGGACCTCCGACGAAACGGGCCGGCGACCCCCGAGAGGACCGCCGGCCGAGCTCAAACGACTCGAGGCGGAGGCTATCCGACCTTGCGGCGCTCCTCGGCGATGACGTTCGCGGGAAGCGGGAAGTACCCGTCCTTCACGACGTCCTGCTGACCCTCCTTCGACAGCGAGTACTTCAGGAACTCGCGGGTCAGGGGGGAGACCTTCGCCACGCCCGACTTGAACGGATCGATGGGAACGTAGATGTAGAGGTAGCGGGCCAGCGGGTACTTGCCCGACAGGACGTTTTCGTACGACTCGCCATAGGAGGGCTGCCCCGCCTTCCTGGCGATCTTGACGGCCTTCACGTCCGACGTCGTGTACCCGATGCCCGAGTATCCGATCGCGTACTTGTCCTCGGAGACGCCCTGCACGACCGAGGCCGAGCCCGGTTGCTCCTTGACCCTGTCCTTGTAGTCGCCCTTGCCGAGCGCGACCTCCTTGAAGTACCCGTACGTGCCGGAAGCGGAGTTACGCCCGTAGAGCGAGATCGGCTTGTTCGCCCACTCTCCGGTCAGGCCGAGCTGCCCCCACGTCGTGACGTCCTGCTTGTACCCGAGCTTGCGCGTCTTCGAGAAGACCGCGTCGACCTGCTCGAGCGTGAGCTCCGTCAGCGGGTTGTCCTTGTTGACGTAGACGGCGAGACCGTCGAGAGCCACCCGGACCCCCGTCGGCGGATACCCGTACTTCGCCTCGAACTTGTCGATTTCTTCCTTCTTCATCTTGCGGGACATCGGACCGAGCTGGGCGGTCCCCTCGATCAGAGCCGGCGGCGCCGTCGAGGAGCCCTTCCCTTCCACCTGGACCTTGACGTTGGGATAGAGGCGCCGGAACGCCTCGCCCCAGAGGGTGACCATGTTGTTCATCGTGTCGCTTCCCACCGAGGAGATGTTGCCCGAGACGCCGGATGCTTTAGCGTAAGAGGGCAGCTTCGGGTCCACCTTGACTGCCTGCCCGAGAGCGATTCCCGCGGCAGCCAGCGATGCGACGACGAAACCGGCCTTTCGAATTCTTTTCATTTTCATTCTCCTTCTCATGACGGGGCCAGTGTGAAGCCGGTCGGTAAAGGGCGTGTGAAGACGACGTAAGGCTTCTTTGCAGCTTTCAGAAAATGAGCTGGGCCTGGACGCGGAATTCCTTGAGCCGGCGGTTCGTCGTCGCGGCGGCGGCCTCGTTCTTCGTCTCGCCGTAGTCGGCCTGGATCTTCCAGTTGTGCTTGTTCACGTACCAGGAGATTCCGCCGCGCCACTCCGTCTGGTCGTTGTCGTCCGTGTCGGTGTTCGGGTCGAACTCGGCGAGGCGGCCGGCGATCTCCCACCTGGGCGTCAGGAGCCAGCCGCCCTGGACCAGCCAGCCGTCGCGGTCGGCTTCGACGCCGGCCGCCGATTCGCTTTCGCCCGAGAAGTACTGCCCGTAGAGGAAGAGGGCCTTGAATGCCTTCAGCAGTACCGCGGCGCCGAACGTCTCGACGTCGGTCCCGGTGCGGGGGCCGGTCGCCGGCTGCACGACGGTGTCGTTGCTGTTGTACTCGCCGGCGAAAGAAACGCGCAGGTCGTAGGCCTCGAGGTTGGACTCCGAGTACCCGACGCTGCCCCACGGGGACACCATCAGGCGTCCGACGTACTGGAAGTCGTCGTTGTCGTTTGCCGAAACCGTGCGGCCATTCCCGTTGAAGACGCCAACGCGCCAGTCGACGAAGTCCGGGACGGTTTCCGGGCCGATCTGGCCCCAGGCCTGGAGGCCGATCTGCCGGGCTGGCGCGAAGGCCGAGTCGAGGATCGACCGGTCGACCAGCTGCTGGCTACCGGAAGAGGTGAGCTGCTGGTGGCTGAACGGCGCCTTGAACTGACCGGCCTTCAACCGGAAAAGCCTCTTGCCCCCGGTGAAGTCGTAGTCGAGGTTCGCGTCCTCGAGCGGGTTCGCCGTGTCCGGCCAGTTGAGCTGGAGCTCGTAGGTGAGGTCCTTCGTATAGATCCAGCCATCGAACTTCGTTTTGAAGCGGCGGATGCGGAAGGACCCCTTGTCCTCGAGGCTCGTCGGAAGGGTCGACGGCGGATTCCGGATGTCGTCGAAGGACTCGTGGGTGTATCGAACCTGGAGCCGGTTGCTCAGGTTGATCTCCGCTTTCGGGAAGGACAGCCGCAAACCGGGCATTCGGTACTGGACGCCGAAAGGCAGCCTGATCTCCGGCGTCTTGACCTCCTCGGGAGGGGCTTCCGTCAAGCTGTACTTCCGGTTGAAGGCCTCGATCGCCTTCGCGTCCTCAAAGATCACCGTCTCGCCCGCGGGCCCGTACCCGAGCCGCGTGATCGAGACGCCCATGTCCTTCGACTGCCGGTACGTCGTGAATCTCTTCTCGGTCGAGAAGACGTAGATGCGATCGTCGACCCGGAGCTCCTGGTAGTACTCCCCCTCCGTCTGCGCCGAAGCGCCGCGGGGGGCGGCGGCGACCATCACCAGCGCGGCAAGAGCCATCCGGGCGACCCCGCGCATCCATCTTTTCTTCCTCATTGATCCTCCTCGTTCGTTTCGTCGTTCTCGTAGGGCGCAGTTCTACGGGGGGAGGGTCAACGGGGAAACAACACCGAGTAAATTCGGTGTGAAGTGGGCGGCGTCGTCCGGGAGCGCCCTACGGCGCCGGCAGGACAGGGCATCGTCAATCCCCGTCTGGACCGACTCGCGAGGCATCAGGGAAACGGAAGAGCGGGTAGGCTATTGAATCTCGGTCAGGTGGTGCTTCACCCACCTCGCCTCGGCCATGAAGATCGTGTCTTCACAGATGTTGGTCGCGAGGTCTCCCACCCGTTCGAGGTTCTTCGAGATCGAAATCAGCTCGATGCAGTACGTGATCAGGCTGTGGTGCTCGGCCATGTAGGTGAGAAGCTCGCGAATCAGCGAGACGTTCTTCTCGTCCAAGATGTCGTCCCGCTTGATCACCTTTCGGGCGAGGCCGGCGTCGCGGTTGACGAACGCATCGAGGGAGTCCTTCAGCATCGACATGGACACTTCCGCCATGTACTGAAGGTCCAGAAACGGTCTCAGCGGCTTGTTCATCGCGAGGCGTTCGGCGCTCTCCGCGATGTTGACGGCGTGATCGCCGATCCGCTCCAGATCGCTGTTGATTTTGAGCGCAGCGATCAGGAAACGAAGGTCGACCGCTACCGGCTGCTGGAGGGCGAGAAGCGAGACCGCCTGCTCCTCGATCGCGACCTCCATGCGATCGATGGCCTCGTCGTCGACGATGACCGCCCGCGCCTTGTCGGGGTTGACCTCCGTCAGCGCCTCGATCGCCCGCTGGATCTGGCGCTCGACCTCGCCGCCCATGAGGATCAGGCTGCGGCGAAGCTCCTCGAGCTGTTCGGCAAAGTGTTCTTTCACGACGCCCTATTCTGCTCCCTTCGGCTCGTTTCCAGAACGAAGACCGTGTGAAATCCATCTGAAGCCGACTGACGGACTCTCCGACCGGGTCGCGTAAAGGAATCGAGCCCGGCCCCCGTTTCGAGAGCCGGGCTCGGAGATCCGAGTCGGAATCGATCAGTCGACGTACACGACGTCGCCGGTCTTGTTGTCCACGACCGCGCCGTAGACGAAGAGGGGGCCGGTGGCGGTCCACGAGATGTAGAAGTCCGTCTGCGCCTGGTCGGCCGCCGCCACGGTCGAGATCAGCTGGAAAACGGCCTGCTGGGCCTGCGAGAGGCCGTTGATGCCGACGTCCACCGACCCGAGGAGGCTGCCGTCGCTCGCCCGGCGCGCCTGGAAGGTCGCACCGACCGGCGCCGGGTTCGGATTGAACCAGCCGACGTTCGATCGGAAACCGAGGCCGGCAGCGATGTCGGCGCCACTCGCCTGCGACAGGAAGAGGAGGACGCCGCTCGTCCCCGCCTCGGAGATGCCCTTTGGCCGGATGAAGAAGCCGGTCGTACCTCCCGCGATGGCGCGCAGGTCGTTGAAGACGCGGACCCCGGCGGCGACGGCGTGCGAGGCGCCGATCTTGAGCGCTCCCAGGCCGTTCGCGGAGAACTGCGATCCCACGACGTCGTTGACGACGAGCTCCGCGCCCGGAGCGACGGCCACCGTTCGGCTGATCGCCGTGGAGAGCCCGGCCGGGTTGCTCGGGTAGAAGTCGAAGGTGATCACCGCCGGGCTCGACGCCGTGTTCACGACTCGCGCGTCGGACACGAACCGCGTGTTGTTCAGGCCGTCCACGCGCCCCACGACGGGGAAGTAATACGCCTCTGCGACGAGGGCGAGGTCCAACGTGCCCCGCAGCGCCCCTCCGGGGTATTCCGGGTTATGGACGTTGAAGTAGAAGTTCGCCGGGTTTCCGAGGATCTCTTCGAGCAGAGCTTGCGTAATCGTCACGCTGCCGGTCGCCATGTTGTCGGGATAGGTGGTGGCGAGCTGGATGACCACGGGGCCGGGGATGCTGGCGTCGCCCTGGTGGATGTGCGAGTTGTTCGGGGTCCCGATGTCCTGAACGATCGCGGCGTAGTTCAGGGTCGTGCCTCCGCCGGACGTCGTGAAGACCGCCATCCCGGCGCCGTCCGCGTCGCCCGGCCCCGGCCGTTCCGCGGCGCCGGTCGCGACGGCGAACGCACCCGTCGAGAGCTGCGCGCGGATCGCGCCGTTCGGGTACTCCGGGTTGTGGACGTTCACGTAGAAGCCGGCGGGGTTGCGACGGATCTCTTCGATGATCGCCGCAGTCGCGGTCACCGACCCGGAGGCGGTGTTGTTCGGAAAGGCCGAAGCGAGGCCGATCACCACCGGTCCCGGCTGTCCCGCGACCCCGCGGTGAATGTGGGAGGCGTTCGGCGCGCCGATGTTCTTCACCTGCATCGCATAGAAAACCGTCGTGCCCTCGAACCGGAAACCCGCGAGACCGAAGCCGTCGGGGTCTCCGGGGCCGGGTGCTTCGCTCGCGCCGTTCATGACGCCGACGAGCGTCTGCCCGCCGGCCGCGGCAACGAGGCACGAAACGAGGACGAGTGCGAGGAAGAGACTCTTGCGCATGGCACCTCCCTTTTTTTCCGACGGCCAGATTCGCGCCGCGCCGGGGCGCATGCAGAAGCCGGACCACGTTGCCGAATCGCATTCGACACCGCGGCTGGCGGCGGCCGCCGGCATTCAGGATTTCTTTAGCGAAGGCGGAGGGCGGGAAGGGAAGCCGGGTCGAGGGGCGGCCCCCCCGCGTTCCAGGCGACCGCCTCCTCGAGCGCGTTCGCGACGTCCCTCCGGAAGTCCGTGAGCGCGAGGTCCTCGTCGCCGTCGGCGAAGAGCTCGAGCTTCGCCAGGGCCTCGGTCAGAAGCTGCACGCAGCCGGCGGGCCGCTCCCGCCGGGTGGCCTTGTAGAGAGCGGCGGCAACCTGGATGAGACCCTGGAGGAGAAGGCGGCGCGGGCCGACGGCGCCGAGCCACTCGGCCTCCCACACCTCGTGCGCCTCGAAGAACCGCCCGGCGTTGAAGAGGCGCCGTCCGCCCTCGAGTCCGGAGCTCTTCGGTCGGTCCGGCACGGCGACGACACTATCCCCGCGGAGGACGCGGCGGCCGTCCACCGTAGAATCGCCGACCGTGGCGCGACCCCGAGCGACGCCTTCCGCTCCGCCGAAACGGCGCGCTTCCCCGCGCGAGACGGCGGAGCAGAAGAGACGCCGAGCGGCTTTCGTTCTACGCCGGCTCGCGCGCGCCTACCCGGACGCGAAGTGCTCGCTCGATTACTCCAGTCCGCTGGAGCTCCTCGTGGCGACCGTTCTTTCCGCGCAGTGCACCGACGTCCGGGTCAACCAGGTGACGCCGGCCCTTTTTGCCAAGTACCGGACCGCGGCCGACTACGCCCGGGCGCCGGCGGGCGAGCTCGAGAACGACGTCCGTCAGACGGGATTCTTCAACTCGAAGGCGCGCAGCCTGCGGCGGACGGGCGCCACGCTCGCCGCCGAGCACGGCGGCCGGGTCCCCGACACGATGGAGGCGCTCGTCGCGCTTCCGGGGGTCGGACGCAAGACGGCCAACGTGATTCTGGGCAACGCTTTCGGCAAGGACGAGGGGTTCGTCGTGGACACCCACGTCGGGCGCGTCTCGCGGCGCCTCGGGTTCACCCGCGAAACCGATCCCGTCCGGGTCGAGCAGGACCTGAACGCCCTCGTCCCGAAGGGAAAACGGACGATGGCGGCCCACCGTTTCATCTTCCACGGGCGCCAGATCTGCGTCGCCCGGAGACCGCTTTGCGAAATCTGTCCCGTCGAGCCGCTCTGCCCCAAGGTCGGCGTGCCTCTGGAGATCCGGCGCGCCGCGCAAACCCGGGCCGGTCGATGAGGGTCTACCTTGCCGGCGCGATCGAGCACTCGGCCGACGGGGGTCGGGGGTGGCGGGAGGATCTCGCGGATTTCCTGCGCGAGGAGCTGCGCCACGACGTGTACGACCCGGCGGCCGACGAGAAGAAGGATCTGACCGAGGAGGAGATCGAGGGCTTCCGGCGGTGGAAGTTCGAAGACCCGGACCGGTTTCGCGAGGCCGTGCGGAAGATCATCGCCTTCGACCTCGATCGCATCGAGCGAGACAGCGATTACGTCGTCGCGCTCTGGGACCGCGCGGCGGCGAACGGCGGAGGCACGGCCGCGGAGGTGACGCTCGCTCACCGGCTCGGCAAACCCGTGTACCTCCTTCTCGCGATGCCGGCCGCCGAGGCGTCGGGTTGGGTTCTGGCGGCTTCCACCGAAGTCTTCGACAGCGTCGACGGCCTTCGCGCGCGCCTGCGGCAGCGGTACCTGCCGCCCCCGGGCGATAAGATCGGCGGCTCATGGTCTTCGTAAAAACCCAGCTCGGTTGGATCGAGGTCATCTGCGGCAGCATGTTCTCCGGAAAGAGCGAAGAGCTCATCCGGAGGCTGCGCCGGGCGATCATCGCGAAGCAGCGCGTGCAGATCTTCAAGCCGCAGATCGACTCCCGCTTCTCGGAGGCCGAGATCGTGTCGCACAGCGAGATGCGGATGCCCTCGATCAGCGTTTTGTCGAGCGAGGAGCTGCTCGAGAAGCTCGATCACCGGACGGAAGTCGTCGGCGTGGACGAGGCGCAATTCTTCGACGCCGGACTCGTCGCCGCCGCCGAGCGGATGGCGGACCAGGGCAAGCGGGTGATCGTGGCCGGTCTCGACAAGGACTACCGGGGCATGCCGTTCGAGCCGATCCCCTCGCTCATGGCGGTCGCCGAAGACGTTACCAAGACGCTCGCGATCTGCGTCCGGTGCGGCTCCCCGGCCAACAACACGCAGCGGCTCGTCGAGAGCGACGAGCGGGTCGTCGTCGGCGCCCAGGGCCTCTACGAGGCCCGCTGCCGGCGCTGTTTCGAGCCGCCGTCGCGAGACTGAATTCCTTCCCGGCACCGGGCGCGGCGTCCCGGCATCCGCCGGAAGCCCCGTAAAACCGGTGACAAATCAGTTTTCCGGAGCGGCAGCGGAAAAGCCTGTCGAAATCCCTGTGGAAACCGTGCGAATCGCGTGAAGGCGCGCGGTCGCCGTGCGCTTTGCACTCGGTAATGTGCGTCGAAACAAGTCTCTTGTCATCAGAGGTTTGAAAGCAACCGGCGAGATGGGGCCGGTGGGCGCCTTCCCGCTCGAAGAGCGTTCATTTTTTTTCCACACCGACAAGGGCTTTTGGCGCTTGCACTTAACCCGCGAATCGGCCATTTCCCCCGCAATCCGGGCGACCGCGCGGCGTGAGCGACCGAACGAGCCGGCTTCCTACCGCGTCGGGGCGTGCTCGCCGTAAACGGTCTTGAGACGGGAAACGATCTCGCCCACCGTCGCGTCCCGGCCGACCGCGGTGACGAGGGCCGGCAGGAGGTTCCTGTCCTCGCGCGCGTCCCCTTCGAGGGCCGAGAGCGCGTCGTTCGTCTTTTTTCCGTCGCGGCGGGCTCGGAAAGCGCGAAGTCGGTCGACCTGGTCCCGCTCGATCTCGGGGTCCGCGCTCGAGATCGGCGGCAGGTCCCCGTCCTCCTCGCGAAAGGCGTTCACGCCCACGACGACGCGCCGGCCCTCCTCCACTTCTCTCTGGGCGGTGTAGGCGGCCTCCTCGATCTCCCGCTGGATCCACCCGCTTTCGATCGCGGCGACCGCGCCGCCCAAGGAGTCGATCCGGGCGATCATGTCCCGCGCGCGCGATCGGATCTCCTCCGTCCAGCTCTCGACGAGAGCGGACCCTCCGAGCGGGTCCGCGACGTCGGCGACGCCGGTTTCGTGGGCGATGACCTGCTGGGTCCGCAGCGCGAGACGAGCCGCGCGCTCGGTTGGGAGCGCGAGCGCCTCGTCGGCGCCATTGGTGTGGAGAGACTGGGTTCCGCCCAGAACCGCGGCGAGCGCCTGCAGGGTGACCCGAACGACGTTGACGTCCGGCTGCTGCGCCGTCAGCGTCGAGCCGGCGGTCTGGGTGTGGAACCGCATCCGCCAGGAGCGCGGGTCCTTCGCTCCGAAGCGGTCGCGCATGATCTCCGCCCAGAGCGACCGCGCGGCGCGGAACTTCGCGATTTCCTCGAAGAAGTTCGAGTGCGCGTTGAAGAAGAAGGAGATGCGCGGAGCGAACGTGTCGACCGCGAGTCCGCGGGCGATCGCCGCTTCGACGTACGCGATGCCGTTCGAAAGCGTGAACGCGACCTCCTGGACCGCGGTCGCACCCGCCTCCCGGATGTGGTACCCGGACACTGAGATCGTGTTCCATCGCGGTACCTCGCGGCCGCAGAACTCGAAGACGTCGGTCGCGATCTTGATCGAAGGCCGAGGAGGGAACACGTACGTCCCCCGCGCCGCGTATTCCTTGAGGATGTCGTTCTGGACGGTTCCGGAGAGACGGTCCCACGCGATCCCGCGCTCGCGGGCGACGGAGAGAAGGAGCGCGAGGAGGATGGATGCCGTCGAGTTGATGGTCATCGAAATCGAGACGGAATCGAGGGGCAGGCCCTCGGTCAGGAGGCGCATGTCCTCGATCGTCGAGATGGCGACCCCGGCTTTCCCGACCTCGCCGCGCGCGAGCGGATCGTCGGAGTCGTAACCCATCTGGGTGGGAAGATCGAACGCGACCGACAGCCCGGTCTGTCCCTCCGCGAGCAGGTATCGGTAGCGGCGGTTCGACTCGCGGGCGGAGCCGTAGCCCGCGTACTGCCGCATCGTCCAGAGTCGGGACCGGTACATCTCCGGCGTCAATCCGCGCGTGTGCGGGTACTCGCCGACGGGGGGGGCACCGTAGGAAGCGAGTATCGGGATGCCCGAGCTCGTCGTCGCCGGCGGGACGTTGGTGACGGGCGTCACGTCACCGGAAGAGCGGGCTTCGGGCAGGGGATCGGAGGGCCGCGGGACGTCCCCGGCGGAAAGATCGGCGGGCGGGAAAGCGCCCTTATCCTTCACGCCGCCGATTGTGGCACAGGCAACGGCACCGGCTGGACGCGTTTCGAGCCATACAATCACCGCGTGGTTTCCCTCCAGGGCGAGCTCTCCACTTTCGGTTTCGCGGACCTCCTGCAGTGGATGGAGCTCAACCGGCGTTCCGGTCACCTGACGCTCGTGCGCGGCGGCGACCGTCGCGTCATCGAGTGGAAAGACGGGGAGATCGCGTACGTCTCCGGCTCGCTTCCCCGCGACCGGCTCGCCGCGTTCCTCCACCGGGAGAAGGTTCTTTCCGCCGCGACGCTCCACACGCTTCTCGCGCGCAACTTCACCACCGACACGAACCTGACGCGGCTCATCCTGGACGGGGGGCACGATACCGTTGCGCAGTTCTCTCGCCGCGTCGAAGAGCTCGCCCGCCGGCTGCTGTTCGAGATCTTCGAGTGGCCCGACGGCCGCTTCGAGTACGACCCGGAGTCCCGGGTGGAGCGGATCCTTCGAATCCGGCTCAAGCTGCCCGCCCAGGCGCTCGCGTTCCAGGCGGTCAAGGCCCTCGACGAGGCGCAGCGCGTCCCGAAGAATCGGCAGGTCGGGGCTTCCGAGTCGACCGGCGGCGCGCCGGACGGCGACCCTCTGTTCTGGGACCTCCTCGAGCGCGCGGGACTCTCGCTCGACCCGAAAGAGGGGCGGCGCCGGCAGTGGGAGCTTCGCGAGTTCACCCGGAGGCTCCGGCACCGACTCACGACTTTCAACATGCTCCGGCCGGTGCACGAAGACACCGCGTCGCTTCTCCGAAAGCTCGGTACGCGGGACCGCCTGGAACCGGCCGCCGTCGTTCCGATCGCGGCCATCGATCCCTCTCTCACCCTCGACCTTCTCGTCCTCGCGAACAGCCTCGTCGTCGAGCGCCGCAATTCGGTCCTCACCGCCTCCGATGCCCTGGACCGTCTCGGGCCCGCGGCAACGGCCGCGCTCGTCGAGCGTTTGTCAGCCCCGGACTTTCCGCCGCTTCCGGCCGGCGACGCCGGCGAGAATGCGATCCGCCGGGCGAGCCTCGCGGCGGCGATTGCAGCGCGTCGACTCGCGGGCAAGTTCGGCGTCGCCCCCGACCGCGCCTACGCGCTCGGCCTTCTCCATGCGATCTCCTATGCGGACCTGATCGCCGTGTCCGGAGAGATGGAGGTTTCCCCCGGCCCCTTTCGGTCGGCGCTCCTCGAGGCACACCGCCTCCTCGTCGGGCGCCTCCGGGCGCAGGCCTGGAGCCTTCCGGCCGACCTCGAAGCGGTTCTCTCCGACCCGGAGAGCGACTCCTCCGCCGTCGCGCTCGTTCACGCGGCGCGCGCGACGCTGCCCGACTGCGCGCTCGGGCCGGTTCCCGCGGCCACCTCCTCGAATCGCGCGTCGCGGGCGGCGGCCGCCGAGCTCAACCGGCTCTTCGCTGCGCTGGGGCTTCCTCCGGCGGGGGGGAAAGCTCCGCCGGCCCACGTGAACTGATTGGCGCCGTTCGTTCTTCACGATTCCTTCATCCGCCCGAGGAATCGCCGGCGACCCCTGCGCGTTGGGAATCATGAGGAAAACACGATGTACAGGAACGCAGCGTCCTTTCTGATCCTGATCTCTTCGATCGCGGCCGCCCCGACTCTCGCCCAGCAACCGCCGACCTTCACCGAGGAAGTGGAGGTCCGCGTCATGGACATCGACGTCGTCGTGACCGGACGCGACGGCCGGCCCGTCACGGACTTGAGACGCGAAGACTTCACGATCCGGATCGACGGGAAGCCGGTCCCGATCGACTACTTCGCCCGCGTGGACGAGGGCACGATTCACGCTCCGGATCTCGCGAACGCCTCCCCCGACCAGGTTCTCGCCGCGTACCGCAGCGGCGAAGAGGCCTACGTCCCCCGCCACTTCCTCATGTACGTCGACATCGGCCACCTCGCTCCGAACGGGCGAAAGCGCGGCCTCGAGGCGCTGCGCGATCTCGTGACCCGGATGGGTCCGAACGACCGGGGGCGGGTCGTCCTCTTCGACCGCCGTCCGAAGGAGCTCACCGAGTGGACCTCGAGCAAGGAGGCGCTCTTTGCCGCGCTGACGAGAGTGGAAAAGTCCGGCGTGGGGATGTCGCGCCTCCTGACCGAGCGGCAGACGCTGCGGGAGATCGACGCAACCCAGCGGCGGTCGGCCCGGGAGTTCCTCGTGCGGCAGTACGCCGAGCAGGAGCGGGCGGAGATCCGCGGCCTTCTCCAGGACCTCGGGGCCGAGATCGCGACCCTCGCTCCGCTCGCCGGGAAGAAGGCCTTCCTCTTCGTCTCGGGCGGCTTTGACTTCCAGCCCGGCTACGCGATGGCGAACTACGCTCTCGGACAGGCCAGCGTCCTCTCGCTCGACAACCGCAATGTCTCGCAGGAGCTCGACG
The DNA here is from genome assembly GCA_035646435.1 of Thermoanaerobaculia bacterium. GTDB lineage: Bacteria > Acidobacteriota > Thermoanaerobaculia > UBA5066 > Gp7-AA6 > Gp7-AA6. Next base: position 13,526 of record DASRPJ010000015.1, read on the forward strand.
CGATCGCCCGCCGCGCGAACGCCTCGGAAGTCACCTTCTACACGGTCGACGCGAGGGGCCTCGAGGCGGAGGGACTGTCCGCCTCCAACGACGACCCGCTCCTTTCGCGTCCCGGCGTGTCGTTCGTCGCGCGCCAGGACAGCCAGCATGGTCTGTCCTACCTCGCGCACGAGACGGGCGGGCTCGCGCTCCTGAACTCGAACGATCTCCAGGGCGGCCTCGCCCGCGTCTACCGGGACACGTCGGCCTACTACTCGATCGGCGTGACGGTCTCGAAGCTCGCCGCCACCTCGTACGAGGACGTCCGGGTGCACGTGAACCGGCCGGGCGCCACCGTCCGGGCGCGCCGCGGCTATGCGCCCCGGTCGGACGAGGACCGCGCGCGCGACCGGGTGCAGGCCACGCTGCGCACGAACCTCTCCTACGGGGGGATCCCCACGAGGCTGCAGACGGCGCCTCCGGTCCGTGCCAAGGCCGGGCGCTACTCCCTCCCGATCTCGGTCACGTTTCCGGCGTCGGCGCTCACGTTCTCGCCGGGCGGCGGCGACCGGCGCGCCGCGGCTGACGTCTACATCGCGGCGCTCGACGACAGCGGACGGATGAGCGAGATCACTAAAAATGAAGCCACGTTCACGCTTCCCGCGGGCACAGACGAGACGACCCCGCTCGTCTACAACGCGACGTTGACGACCCGCAAGGGGAACCACCGGATCGTCGTGAACGTCCGGGACAAGGTCACGGGCCGGATGGGAACGGCAAAAGCGGACCTCCGGGTCGAGTAGATCCGCCGGGCCGTGGCTCGCGCGATCGCCTTTGCGCTCGTTCTCCTGTTCTGGAACGGCCCGGCGCTCGCCCAGGACCCGCCCGCGGGGTTCGCCGAGCAGGTCGAGGTCCGCGTCATGGACCTCGACGTCGTCGTCACGGATCGTGACGGGAAGCCTGTGCGCGACTTGAAGCGCCAGGACTTCACCGTCCGGCTCGGCGGCAAGGTCGTGCCGATCGACTACTTCGCCCGCGTCGACGCGGGAGCGATCCACGCGCCCGACCTCGCGACTGCCTCGCCCGAGCAGGTTCTCGCGGCGCCCGAGCGCGCGGAGCAGGTCTACCTGCCGCGCTACTTCCTGATTTACGTGGACCTCGGGCACATGAACCCCGTCTGGAAGAGGCGGGCGCTCGAGCCCCTCCGAGATCTCGTCGCGCGCTTCGGCCCGAGCGACCACGGACGGGTCCTGATGTTCGACCGGCGATCGACGGTGCTCACGGAGTGGACATCGAAAAAGGAGGGGCTCCTCGCGGCGCTCTCCACGGTGGACAAGACGGTCGGAATGTCGCGGCTGACCAGCGAGCGGCAAGCCCGTTACAGCGTCGACCACCCTCCCGGACTGACGCCGGGACAGCGCTCGAGGTACATCGAGTTCGTCGTCAGTCAATACGCGAAGGAAGCGAGGGCCGCGACGCTCGAGCTTCTCCGGGACGTCGAGTCGGGCCTCGCCGCGCTCGCGCCGCTCGCGGGCAAGAAGTCCTTTCTCTTCGTCTCCGGCGGCTTCGACTTCCAGCCCGGGCTGGCGCTCGGGGCCTACGGTCTCGGCCGGTCCGGCTTTCTGACCCGCGACAGCCGGGACGTGTCTGCGGACCTCGACGCGATCGTCAAGCGCGCGAACGCGTCCGAGATCACGTTCTATGCGATGGACGCGCGCGGCCTCGACGAGAGAACCGACCTCGGCGATGCCTCCGATTCGAGGCCCGACGACCCGCTGCTCGAGAAACGGGACCTCTCGTCTCTCGCGCTCCACGACTCGCAGCAGGGGCTGGTGCATCTCGCCGACGAGACCGGAGGTCTCGCGCTGATGAACACCAACGACCTCGGAGCGGGACTCTCCCGTATTCACGAGGACACTTCCTCCTACTACTCGATCGGCGTGACACTCTCGAAGCTGCCCTCGGCCGGTTACCAGAACGTGCGGGTGGAAGTCGGCCGGCCCGGCGCCGTCGTGCGCACGCGGCGCGGTTACGCGGCGAGGAGTGAATCCGAGCGCGTCCGCGACCGTGTGCAGGCGACCCTGACGACCAACCTCCGCTACTCGGGGGTCTCCGTGGCGATCCGCATGGGAAAACCGGTTCGAAAGGGGGGGCGGTACACGGTCCCGCTCTCCGTCACGATCCCGCCGTCCGGGCTGACCTTTTTACCGGAGGGGACGAATCGGCGAGCGACCGCCGACGTCTACATCGCCGCCATGGACGAACAGGGCCGGATGAGCGAGATCACCCGCGAGGACGCGACGTTCGCCCTGCCCGCGGGCCGGGAGGAAACGATTCCCCTCGTCCATTCGGCGACCCTCCTGACCCGGAAGGGCAACCACCGAATCGTGGTCAACGTTCGGGATAAGGTAACGGGCCGGATGGGCACCGCGAAAGCGGACGTTCGCGTTGAATAGTCGTTCGAGCGGCGCGAGGCCGCTGGCCCTCGCGCTCCTCCTGCCGGCGAGCGCCCCCGCGGTCGCGCAGCAGCCGCCTCCTTCGTTCACCGAGAAGGTCGAGGTCCGGGTCATGGACCTCGACGTCGTCGTCACCGGCCGCGACGGGAAACCGGTCGCGGACCTCAAGCGCGAGGACTTCACGGTCCGCATCGGCGGCAAGATCGTCCCCCTCGACTACTTCGCCCGCGTCGACGCGGGGACGATCCACGCTCCCGACCTTTCGACCGCGTCGCCCGACCAGGTGCTGGCGGCCTACAAACAGGCGGACCAGGCGTACGTGCCGCGCCACTTCCTCGTCTACGTGGACGTCGGTCACCTCGCTCCCGCGGGCCGGAAGCGCGGGCTCGAATACGTGCGCGACCTCGTCACTCGCCTCGGGCCGACCGACCGTGGGCGCATCGTGCTGTTCGACCGCCGCTCGCGGGAGCTCACGGGGTGGACGTCGAGCAAAGAAGCGCTTTTCGCCGCGCTCTCGAGAATCGAAGAGTCCGGGCCGAGGACGTCCCGGCTCGACGCGGAGCGCCAGGCTCTCACCGAGATCGACACGGTCATGGGGAGAAACGCCCGTGAGCAGTCGATTCACCGGGAGTCCGTCGCGCGGAGGTACGCCGAGCAGTCCCGGACGGAGGTGCGCGAGCTGCTCCGGGACGTCGGCTCCGAGCTGAGGACGTTGGCGCCGCTCGCCGGCAAGAAGGCGTTCCTCTTCGTCTCCGGCGGCTTCGAGTTCAAGCCGGGTCACGTCATGGCCGCCTACGCCGCCAATCAGCCGAACGTGCTCGCCACCGTGGTCCGCGACGTCTCCGGCGATCTCGAAGGGATCGCGCGCCGCGCGAACTCGTCGGAGATCACGTTCTACACGCTTGACGCGCGCGGGCTCGACTCGGCGAGAGGGTCCACGGCTACCGACAGTGCTCTCCTCGCGAGCTCCGGCGTCTCATTCCTCGCCCGGCAGGACAGCCAGGAAGGGCTCGTCGCCCTCGCCCGGGAGACCGGAGGGATCGCGCTCCTGAGCTCCAACGACGTCGCAACGGGAGTCTCCCGTGTCTACGAGGACACTTCCACCTATTACTCGATCGGCGTGACGCTGGCGAAGATCCCGGCGTTCGGTCATCAGGCGGTGCGCGTGGACGTCAACCGCCCGGGCGTCACCGTCCGCGCGCGCCGGGGCTACACGGCAATGAACGAGGCTGACCGCGAACGCGACCGCGTGCAGGGGGCGCTCCGGACGAACGTCTCCTCCAACGAGATTCCTCTGACCCTCCGCACCGAGCCGCCGACCAAGTCGGGCAAGCGATATCGGTTCGGGATCTCCGTCGTCTTTCCCGCCGCCGGCCTCACTTTCTCAGCCGGGGAGAACGGCCGGCGCGCCTCCGCCGACGTCTCGCTTGCGGCGATGGACGACAACGGGCGAATGAGCGAGACCTCGAAGGTCCAGATGATGTTCACCCTTCCCGCGGGCGCGAACGAGTCGAACGCGATGCTCCAGTACAAGACGAGCCTCGAGACGCGCAAGGGCAATCACCGGATCGTCGTCAGCATCCGAGACAAGGTGACGAGCCGAACCGGTACGGCCACCGCCGACATCCGCGTGGAGTAGCCGGCCCTCTTGGCGGCGGCGCGACGCCGCCGTAGGGAGTAAGCGGCCGTAGGTCAACATCCCATGGCCGATATCAATGGCCCACAAATGCTCAGGACACGTCACAAAGAGCCCTCAGCCCCTTCGTGCCGCGCGGATCAGCGCCTCCATGTGATCCAGGTACCGGGCGAGCGCCCGGCGCCCCGCCGGCGTCAGCCGGAACGTCGTCTTCGGGAGCCGTCCCTCGAAGGTCTTGTCGCACGCGACGTAGCCCGCTTCCTCGAGCTTCCGGGCGTGGACGCTCAGGTTTCCCGCGGTCGTCGCCAGGAGGTGTTTCAGGTCGTTGAAAACGAGAGAATCGTTCGCGGCGAGGGCGCTCACGATCCCCAGCCGGATCCGCTCGTGGATGAGGCGGTCGAGACTCTCGGCGGGGACGCCTCGTTCTGGTGCGGGCCGGGCGCGCCGGGAGTCCGGGCGGACCGTCGGGTTGCGGGCCGCCGCGCGCGGGTTAGCCACCGTGCCTCCGAGCGATCGCGACCCCGAAGACCGCGAGCAGTCCGCCGAACCCGCCGGCGAGAAACGCGTCTCCCCAGGCGGGCGGGGCGAAGAGCGCCCCCAGGCCGAGCGCGAGAAAGCTCCATCCCATGGCCCGAACGAGCGGAACGGACAGCGCCCCCCCGGCCACGATGGCCGCCCCGAAGAGCAGCAGCCACACGCCGGGGAGAACGTCGAACTGGCCTCGCGTCGCGAGCGCGACGGTGAGCGCCGCCCCCACGAAAAGCGGGGCCGCCAGGCTCGGCCAGAACCGACGGCTGACGCCGGAAAGGAGCGGCAGGCGGCGCCGGCGCGACTTTTCGAGGATCCCGGCCGTCGCGATGGCGACGGCGACCACCGCCTCAGCGAGCCACACCGCGAGCCAACGCACCCCATCGGGCTGACGCGAGGCCAGGAGCGCCGCGCCGAGAGCGGTCGCCCCGATGACGACCTGGGCGCGGCCGGACATCGCCGTGAAGGCGCCGGCGGCTTCCATCGTCTCCCGGATGAACCGGAGATTCTCGACGACGTGCGACCGCACCTGCTGCGGGCTTCGGGCGGGGTCTTCCGGCATGTTCGCTCCGGTCGCCATTACGCGATTCTGGCGCGCTCGCCCAACTTTTGTCAAGTATTTTGCAATGCAAACCGAAATCGAAAAAAAAGGGAGGGCCCGAAGGCGAGATCGCCCTGCAGTGGAACGACGGCTGCCCTCCCTGCCGAACGAGTCGATCTAGAAGCGGAAGCCCGCCGTGAAGGCGTACGTGCGGGGAACCTGCCCGGCCGCGTTGGGCGGCGTCCCCGTGCAGTACGAGCCCACGCCGTTGGCCTGC
>DASRPJ010000016.1:0-10316 GCA_035646435.1 Thermoanaerobaculia bacterium
CCGCGAAGAGGTCGCGCACGAGTATCGCCGCCAGTGGAAAATCGTCTGGGCTCCGCCGCTCGGATTCGAGAACACTTTCGCTCTCGTGATGCGGGGCGAGGACGCGCGGCGTCTGGGCATCCGGAAGATCTCGGACCTCGCCGCGCACGCGGCGTCGATCCGGCCCGGGTTCGGCTACGAGTTCCTCGAGCGCGAAGACGGCTTCCCCGGACTCGTGAAGACGTACGGTCTCACCTTCGGTGAACGCCCCGCTCAGATGGACCTCGGGCTCCTCTATCCGGCGCTCGAAAGCGGGAAGGTCGATCTCGTCGCGGGAAACTCGACCGACGGCCTGATCGACGCGATCGGAGGAGTCGTCCTCGAAGACGACCGGCGCTACTTCCCCCCGTACGAAGCCGCGTTCATCGTCCGCGGCGAAGTGTGGGACCGCCCCGTCGTGCGCGCGTTCTTCGAGTCGCTCGCCGGGGCCCTCGACGCCGCCACGATGCGGAAGCTGAACGCCGCCGCGGACAAGGACAAACGCCGCCCCGAGGACATCGCGAAGGAGTTCCTGGCGACGCTACCGAAATAACCTGTCATTCCGAGGAGGCTCTCCTGCTGTCATTCTGAGGAGCGGAGCGACGAAGAATCTGTGGCTCTCGCGAAAGAGAACCAGATCCCTCGCTGCGCTCGGGATGACGCGGCGGGACGGTTTCGCCCGCCGCGTCAATTCTCTATGAGCCGAAACGTCGGGACGACGTCCCGGCCGAGCACGCTGCGCAGCACGGTGGCGTGGAGGACCTCGTCGGAGAGGATCCGGCCCGCCGCGGCGGCCAGCGCCCGGTCCTTGAACCGGTCGACGACCGAGAGGTAGGCCCGCGCGGCGCCGACCTCGAGCTTGAACGCGAGCTCGAGGACGTCCTTCTCGTTGGCGAGCGGAACGCCGAAGACGTACTCCTTCCTCGGCTCGACCGCCGTGCCGCCTTTTCTCTTCACGGCGTCGACGATCACGTCCCGGTGGATCTCGTGGCTGCCCTGGAAGAGGAGGCCGACCTCTTTCGCCTTCTCGGAGAGGAGACCGCTCTTGCCGGCGAGCCCGTACGCCCAGATCGCCTCGTGCTCGAGCGCGAGCGCCGTGTTGAGGAGGAGGACGTCCTCGCCCTCGACCGGGGCTTTCTTCGAGTCGATCGCGAAGAGCGGCCGTCCCGCCGCGGCGAGTCCGAGGGCAAGGCCCGCTTTCGCGGCGGTGCGGAAAAAGTCGCGGCGCGGTGGATCGATCATCGCTGCCTCCTTTGCCGATTCGGGAGCCGGTTTTCTGGGTGCGCGAAGATTACCAAAAGGAACGAAAAAGCCCGGTCCGGGGCGTTCGGACCGGGCGCGAGGAAAGGAGACCGACTTCAGTCGGGCACGTCGAAGCCAAACCGCGTGTATGCCGGAGCGTTGTCGTGCGAGTGGTTCCATCCCGAGTGCGCCGTGAAGAGGAACGGGAACCCGCCGATGAACGGGCGGTCCGGGCCGTCCACCTGGTCGCCGAGCGCGTTGTTCGGCGCGACGTTGAACGCCGGCACGAGAACGCCCGCGAGGATCCGGAGCTCGATGTCCACGACGTCGTCGTACGGTCGGCGTCCGTTCGGGAAGCCCGCGAGGTCTCCGCCGAGCACCCCGAGCCGGCTGACGAGCGAGGGAGGCGTCGGAAAGACCGCCACGTTCAGGCGAAGCTGGTCCGAAATCACCTCGCCGGGCCGTCTCGTCAGGCCCTCGACGCCCTGGACGACGGCGACGAGATCCGTGCGCGGCGCCGGAGGAGAGTCGATGTTGAAGAGCGCCTTCAGGAGCTTCGGAACTTCCGGATCGAGCACGACGGAGGCAAACTGGGCATCGTCTTTCGGGTGCGACGCGTTGAAGAGATCCTTCATTCCGCGCGGGATGACGACCTCGTTTACGAGCGGAACGGCCAGGCGCGAGACCTGGACCCACGGTCCGGTCGCGGTCGGTTTGCCGCCGGTCGCGGAGAGGGTGCGGTCCCTCTGCCGCCACGTCGAGGACCACATGCCGATGATCGCGTTCGGATCGGAGGTCGAGGTGGGGATCGTTCCGTTCCTGGTCAGGGCCTGAATGGGAACGGAAAGCGCGATCGTCTGGGTGTTGAAGCCCGCGAGAGTGTTGGTCGCGATGTGCGCCGCGGGCGCCCGGGCTTCGGTCGGAGCGGGCGCCGGGTTGGCGCGCGGGAAGTTGATCAGGTCGAAGATCGCGCCGAGGTCCGCGAAAAAACCGTCCGCGCGCGGCCCGGCGAAGACGCGAACGTCGCCGTCGATCGTGTAGATGGCGTCGATGATCCCGGAGCCCTTCCCGTAACCGTCCGGGTACGACTTGACGCCGACGTTGTGCGGCGCCTCGATCAGCCCGTTTCCGATCCGCGTGATCCCCGTCCCGCTCGCGGGGCCGCCGGTCGGTCCGATGATCTTGTCGACCGCGTAGGTGTAGTACACGATGAGGTTCGAGTCGGTCAACGCCGACTGCGAGCCGTCGCCCAGCGGTCCGTCGTTGTAGAGGAACGTGTTTCCGCGGCGGACGTTCCGGGTGAACGTGACGCGGTACGTGATGTCCTCGATGGCGTCGCCGCCGTTGTCGATGTTGAACTCGTACCGAACGTCCTCGGCGAAGTGGAAGTAGTTCGGACCCCCCGCCGGCTCCTCGAACGGGATCCAGTTCCCGATGAGAACGACCCGGGTCGGATCGACCGGGTCCCGGAAGAAGTACACGTCGGTGTTGTCGGCGACCGGATCCTCCGTGATGAGCGGCGCCTCGCGGTGGCTGGACGCGCTCACGGACGGCGGGAGCGAGAAAGCCGGGAGAAGAACCGAGAGTACGGCGAGCGCGATCGCGCTCTTTCGTGAGCGGTGAGACGGTTTCATGAGTCCTCCTTCATTTCGTTCTCCTCCCCTACGTTCCGGTCGCGCCCGTTGGATCTCTCCGGCGGATACCCTGAGTTATTCTTCGGACGGACCCGTGAACTCACGCTCCCAGCCCACCGACCGTGATCGCAGCGACCGGGACCTCGTCTCCGCGATGGAAGCGCGCGACGCCGACGCGCTGGGCGAGCTCTACGATCGGCACGCGGCGCGGTTGAACGGTCTCGCCCACCGGATCCTCGGCGAGACCGGGGAGGCCGAGGAGGTCGTGCAGGAGACCTTTCTCTATGCGTGGAAGTCCGCGGCGACCTTCGACGCCACCCGGGGGAGCGTTCTCGCCTGGCTCATCGTGGCCGCCCGGAGCCGTTCGATCGATCGCCTGAGAACGAGGAGACCGACCGCGGGTGGCGGTCCCGGTGACGCGGATCCTCTCTCGCGTCTCCCCGCCGCCGGCGACGTCGAGGCGGACTCCGCGACGCGCCAGTGGGAGGCCCGTTGCCGGACGGCGATCGGCGATCTTCCGAAGGATCAGCGTGAAGCGCTCGACCTCGCCTACTTCCAGGGCCTCACGCACCAGGAGATCGCCGAGAGGACGGGCACCCCGCTCGGCACCGTGAAGACCCGGATCCGACTCGGCCTGATGAAACTTCGCGAGGGCATGCGTTCGTACTGGAGTCGAGAGCACGACGATGCATAGTGAACGACACGAAGAGCTGGTGGCGCTTGCCGCCCTCGGGCCGCCTTCGGGCCAAGACGCGACGGATTACGCGCGGCTGCTCGAGGAAGGTTGCTCCGAGTGCGAGACCCTCCTGCCGCAGCTCCGGCTGGCGGCGACCGCGCTCTCGGTGTCTGCTCCGCCGCTCGCGCCCCGGCCGGAGCTTCGCGAAGCGATTCTCGCTTCCCTCGGCCCCTCGCGCCCCGCCGCGCGGCCTTCGAGCGCGCCATGGGTGTTCGCGGCGGCGGCCGCGCTCCTCTTCGTCGTCGTCCTCTTCGACGACGCCCGGCTGCGCCGGGAGCGCGAGGAGCTTCGCGCCCAGAACTCCCAGCTGGCAGGGCAGGTCGCCTCGAGCCGCGCGGAGCTTTCGCGGCGGGACCTGCGCGCCCGCGTCATGGAGAGCGACGACGTCCGGGTTCTGTTCCTGGGCGGGCAGGGACCCCAGCCGAGGGCCCGCGGGAAGGTTTTCTGGAGCGAAGGCGCGAAGCGCGGAGTCCTCGTGGCGGGCGGCCTCGAGCCCCTACCCGTCGACCGGCAGTATCAGCTCTGGGTCTTCGTGGACGGGAAGCCCGTCGACGCGGGGGTCTTCGACGCAGACGCCGCCGGACGCGCCCTCTTCGAGTCCCGGGACCTCGCCGCCGTTTCCGCCGCGGAGAACTTCGCGGTGACCGTGGAGCCGCGGGGCGGTGTGCCGGCGCCCACGGGCCCGATCGTGCTCATGGGTCAGGTCTAAAGCAGGCGGTGCGCAGAGACTTCGCCGACCCACCGGTAGAGGCTGTGCAAGCCGAAAAGCCGAGGGGCCTGACCCGCGACAAGCAGAGAAACGCCGCCCGAAGGCGGCGTGTCAGTGCGGTCTAAAGCAGGCGGTGCGCAGAGACTTCGCCGACCCACCGGTAGAGGCTGTGCAAGCCGAAAAGCCGAGGGGCCTGACCCGCGACAAGCAGAGAAACGCCGCCCGAAGGCGGCGTGTCAGTGGGGTCTAAAGCAGGCGGTGAGCAAAGAACTCCGCCGACCCAAAGCCGTAGGGATTCTGTAAGAGGAAAGCCTGAGGGGCCTGACCCGCGACAAGCAGAGAAACGCCGCCCGAAGGCGGCGTGTCAGTGGGGTCTAAAGCAGGCGGTGAGTAAAGAACTCCGCCGACCCAAAGCCGTAGGGATTCTGTAAGCCGAAAGCCTGAGGGGCCTGACCCGCGACAGGCAGATAGAGAAACGCCGCCCGAAGGCGGCGTGTCAGCGGTCGGTCCAGCCAGTTTGTGCGAAAGGCGCGGTCCCGACTCCGGCGGGATCTACGAGCAAAACGCGTGCCCGAGTCCCGGAAGTTTTGTCATCCTGAGCCCTTCGCCCTTGCCTGTCATCCTGAGCGAAGCGAAGGACCCCCTGCGTTTCGGGGGATTCCTCGTCGCTTTCGCTCCTCGGAATGACGGCTGGGACGTGCGGCCGCGGGTGGCTTCGCGCCCCCGGACCTACAGGTTCTCTTCAAAGAACCGGAGAATCGCCCGGTTCCGTGAATTGACCGACTCGGCGCCCCGGAACCCGTGCTTCTGGCGCGGCTGGATCTGGAGCTCGTACGGCTTGCCGGCCTTCGTGAGCGCGTCCACGAACGCGATCGTGTTCTGGAGGTGCACGTTGTCGTCCGCAGCGCCGTGGATCAGGAGGAGCGGCGCGGCGAGATCCTTTGCCCTCGAGAGCGGCGCGGAGCGCTCGTATCCTTCCCGATTTTCGGCGGGCGTGCGCATGTACCGCTCGGTGTAGATCGTGTCGTAGAACTTCCAGTCGGTGACGGGGGCTCCCGCCACGCCGCACTTCCACGCGCCGGGCGCGTTCGTCATCGCGTAGAGGGTCATGTAGCCGCCGTAGGACCAGCCCCATATTCCGATCCGGGCGGGATCGACGTACGGGAGCGTCTTCAGGTGCCGGACGCCGGCGAGCTGGTCCGCGAGCTCCCGCCGTCCGAGGTCGCGGAACACGACGCTCTCCCACGCGTGGCCTCGCCACGAGGTCCCGCGGTTGTCCACGCTCCACACCAGGAACCCGCGGCTCGCGAGGAGGTGATCGAAGAGTGACGTCGCTCCCCAGGAGTCGCGGACGGTCTGCGAGTGAGGGCCCCCGTAGACGTAGACGATCACCGGGTACTTCTTCGCGGGATCGAAGCCGGGGGGTTTGACGAGGCGCGCCTGGAGATCGGCCCCGTCGTCGGCGCGGACGACGACCTCCTCCGTGACGGCGAGCTCGTACTCATCGAGGCGGCGCGGGGGCGATTCGACGACCCTCACGGCGCGGCCGGACGCGTCGAGCACGGAGACGACCGGCGGCTGCGCGACCCCGGAGAACGTATCGAGCAGGTGCCGCCCGTCGGGAGAGAGAAGGGGCACGTGGGTTCCGGCGGCGCCGGGAAGCTTCGCGAAGCCGCCCCCGTCGAGCGCGACCCGGTAGATCGGCCGGCGGCGGACGTTTTCTTCCGTCGCGGTGAAGTAGACGAGCCCGCGGCGCTCGTCGATTCCCGCCACTTTGTCCACGGACCAGTCGCCGCGCGTGATGGGCCGGAGGTCTCCGCCCGAGACGCGGCCCACGTACAGGTGCGGGAAACCGGAACGCTCCGACTTCCAGAGGTAGCGGCCGTCGTCGAGGAAGCGGGGCGGGTCCACGACGTTCAGCCAGAAGGGATCCTCTTCGACGAGGAGGAGCCGCGATCCGCCGTCCTCGGGTGAGAAGAGACGGAGCTCCTGGCGGTTCTGCGCTCGATTGAGAACGCGGTACGAGACGCCGCGGGAGTCGTGCGTCCACGAAAAACCCGGCACGAAGTAGGCGTCGCTCTCCGGCGGCACGGCGCCGCGCGCGGTGCCGTCCGCGGTGACGACGTGGAAGGAGGCGATCGGATTGCGCGAGCCGGCCTTCGGGTACCGCTGCCACATGACGGCCGCGGGGACGGCGAGAAAGTCGGTGAGCGGGTACGGGGCGACCGGCCCGTCGTCGAGACGCAGGTATGCGATCGACCGCGCGTCCGGAGACCACTCGTAACCCCGCCCGTCGCGGCCGGCGAGCTCCTCCTCGTACACCCAGTCGAGCTTCCCGTTGTAGACGGTTTCGCTCCCGCTGCGGGTCAGACGGGTCTCGCGGCGACCCGCGAGCTCGATCGCGTGGAGGTCGTTCCCGCGCACGAACGCGATCCGTTTTCCGTCCGGCGAAAAGGTCGCGAACTCCTCCTTCTCGGGCCCGCGCGTCAGGCGGTCGAGACGGCCCGTCGCCGCGTCCACGAGCCAGAGATCGCCGGCGCCCGTGACGAGCACCGCGCGCCCGTCGGGCGAGAACCGGTGATCGTCGAGCGTCGCGGTCGGAGGTTTCGCCGCGGTCTCCTGACCGCTCCGTTTTTCCAGCGGCGGATCTTCGGGGAGAACGAGGCCGGCCGTAGAAGCCACCCGACGCTTGCGGCCCGAATCGGTCTCCTCGACCCAGAGCTCGGAGACTCCGCCGTCGTCCCCTCCCTTGCGGACGTAGGCGAACCGCGCGCCGCCGTCCTGCCAGGCGAGTCCGGTGATCGGACGTCCGGCGAGCGGAGGCTCGACGGTCAGGTCCTCGACCTCGAGCCGGCGTCCGGGCCCCGCCCCGGAGACCGGCGCGAGAAGGAGCGCGGCGAGCCCGCACGCCGCCGGAAGGCGACGGAGGTTCACGCCCCCGTCATTCCAGCCGCTTGATGATGTGCCAGCCGTACGGGCTCTTGCGCGCGTCGTAAACGGCCATCCCGATCTCCCCCGGCGCGATCGAGAAACCGACCTCGCCGAACGCCGGAACCATCCGGTCGCGCGAGAACTCGCCGGCCGCGGGCGGGACGCCGGAGTTGGAGAGACCGTAGATGCCGGGGTGCGCGTCGTCGGTGTAGGTTCGGACGAGGGTATCGAAATCCTCTCCGGCCTTCGCGCGAGCGAGGACCTCTTCCGCGAGCTGGCGCGCTTCTGCCTCCGTTCGCGTGATGTTCTTTCCCGGCACCTTTCCCGCGAAGGCGATCAGGATGTGCTGGAGCTTGATGTGGTCGGCCGGGGAGCCCGCCGGGGCGGCGGGAGCCGCGGTCGCCGCCGGAGCGGCCGCCGCCGGCGCCGCCTCGGGAGTCGCGGACGCGGCGGGAGGGGGCGTGGACGGAGTCTGACAGGCGAGCGTCGCAACCAGGATCGCGATGGCGGCGGCGAGAGTCGGAGCGGAACGGTACTTTCTCAAATCGACACCTCCGGAGAGATTCTAATTCCCGAGTGCAGAATAGGCGGGTGCGGCTCTCGACCGGATTCGCGTCACTTCTCGTGGCGAGCTCGCTCGCCGTGGCCGCCGCCCCGCCCTCGCCTGCGCGGAAACCCGCGGCGATCGGACTCGCCGTCAACCTTCCGCCTGAGTCCTCCGCCGGCGAGCGGCAGAAAGCGCTCGACGAAGTGCGAGCGACGGGCGCGTCGGTCTTCGCTCTCGCGATCTCGTGGCCGGCCGCCGAGCCACGGCCGCGGAAATACGACGTCGCCGACGTCACCCGCGCGGCTCGACTGCTCCGGCAGTCCGGAGCGACGCTCCACCTCGACCTGCCGCTCGTCGACGGCCGCGGCCGACAGGTGCCGGCGGACCTCGCCGCCGTCCCCTTCGACGATCCGAAGCTGGCCGCCCGACTCGGCCGGCTCCTGGAAGCTCTCGGTCCCGCGCTCCTCGACTTCTCGACGCTCTCCCTCGGCAACGAGGCGGACTCGTACTTCGCGTCGAGACCGGAGGAGCTGACCGCCTACGTGCGGTTGTTCGGCGGGGCGGTGGAGTTCCTCGGAAAGGCGGCCCCCCGCCTCCTCGTGGGAGTCGCGACGGCGGCTCCGATGGACAGCCGCGCCCCCGGCGTGGCGGCCCGGCTTCACGAGAAGAGCCCGGCGGTCTTCTTCGTCTACGCCCCGTTCGTCGCCGCGGCGCCGTTCACGCACCGTCCGCCGGCGGCGCTCGAGTCGGATTGGAAGGCGATGCTCGTCGCCGCGGCGGGCCGGCCCGTGGCGCTCACCGAGGTGAGCTTTTCGTCGTCGCCCGAGAACGGCTCGAGCCCCGCGAAGCAGGCCGACTTCGTCCGCCGCATGCGGAAGTTCGTCCTGTCGGCCGATCCCGCCCGTCTTCTCTTCGCCCGCTACGTCCCGTGGCGGGATCCGGCGCCGCGCGAGACGCCGGCGGCCGGGGAGGCCTCCGCCGACGCGCGGCGCCGGGAGGCCTTCTTCGCCAACCGCGGCCTGCAGAGGAGCAATGGGACGGCGAAGCCGGCCTGGCGGGAGTGGTCCCGGAGCGCGCCTCCGGCGACGGCGCGCCCCTAGGCGGGCCGGGCGCCTCGTCTAGAATCCCGCCTCCGATGGGAGCCGCCCCGGTCACCCTCGACCGCTTCATCCTGGAAGGGCAACAGCAGCACCCGGGCGCGACCGGCGAGCTGTCGCTCCTTCTCATGCGGCTCGGCGTCGCGGGAAAGCGGATCGCTCGCGAGCTCTCGGTGGCGGACCTCCGGCGCACGCACGGCTCCGCGGGGACCGAGAACGTGCAGGGGGAAGACCAGAAGAAGCTGGACGTCCTCGCCAACGACATCCTGATCGAGACTTTCGACTACGGCGGCCTCGTCAGCTTCGCGGCGTCGGAGGAGCTCGAGGAGCCGCACGTGTACCGCGGCGGGCCCGAGCCCGCGCGGTATGCGGCGCTCTTCGATCCGATGGACGGCTCCTCGAACATCGACGTCAACGGCACGCTCGGCACGATCTTCTCGATTCGCCCGCGCCTCGACGGGAGCGAAGCCGACCTTCTCCGCGCCGGCACCGAGCAGGTCGCGGCCGGCTACATCCTCTTCGGCCCGGCCGTTCTCTTCGTCTACTCGAGCGGCGAGGGCGTGCACGTCTTCGCGCTCGACGCCTCGATCGGCGAGTTCCTGCTCGTGCGCCGCCGGCTCGAAATGCCGCGCCGCGGGAAGGGCTACGCCGTCAACGAGGGACGCCGCTCCGGGTGGTCGGAGTCGGATCGGGCGTTCGTCCGGCACCTGAAGGAGCCGGACGCGGCGACCGGCCGTCCGTACTCCACCCGCTATTCCGGCTCGATGGTCGGGGATGTCCACCGGATCCTCCTCGAGGGCGGGATCTACCTCTATCCGGCGGACAGAGGGTCCGGGAAGCCGTCCGGAAAGATCCGCGTGCTCTACGAGGCGCACCCGCTCGCGTTCGTCGTCGAGCAGGCAGGGGGACGCGCGTCGACCGGCCGGGAGCGCATCCTGGAGGTCGCGCCCCGGTCGCTGCACGAGCGGATCCCGGTCGCCATCGGGAGCGCGGAGGAGGTTGCCCTCTACGAGCGGTTTTCCGGCGGAAACGCACGTCCCTAGCGCTCGGGCGCGCCTCTCTCCCGGCACAAACCGTGCATCGTTGACCGTGAAGAACAGGAGGAGGATCTATGCCCGAAAAGAAAAGCGGCATCGTGTCGGGCGGCCACACGACTCCGGGTCCCAGGACTCCCCAGGTAACGCCCCGACCGAAGGTCGAGCCCCACGACAGCGGGGTCGTGTCGGGGGCTTCCAGCCAGCTCACGTCCCGCGACGAGCACACCCTCCAGAGCTACACCGTCGTTCAGGGCGACTCGCTCTCGAAGATCGCGAAGCGCGTGTACGGGAAGGCGAGCTACTGGCGTCAGATCTTCGAGGCGAACAAGGACAACGTCAAGGATCCCGATCTGATCTACCCGGGG
>DASRPJ010000017.1:0-3202 GCA_035646435.1 Thermoanaerobaculia bacterium
CTGATCGGCGGCGCCCCGGCGAAGTTCGCGGGCGGCGACACGAAGGGCACCTTCGGGACCCAGACGTTCTGGCAGTACCGCACCGATCCGCCCGATTTCACCGTCGCCATCGGCTCCTGCTTCTACGCGAACGAGACGAAGAGCGACCGCCCCGGGAAGCCCTACGGTTCCGACCCCGCGATCTTCCGGCAGGTCGCCGCGTTGAAGCCGGACGTCATGATCTGGCTCGGCGACAACGTCTACCTGCGGGAGCCCGACTTCGGCAGCGTGACGGCGATGAAGCGCCGGTACGCCCTCGCGCGCCAGGAGCCGGCGCTCCAGCCTCTCCTCTCCACGGCGCGCCACTACGCGACGTGGGACGACCACGACTTCGGGCCGAACGACTCGCTCTGGGTCAACCGGTTCGCGCTCGAGAGCCTCGACGTCTTCAAGTCGTACTGGGCGAACCCCACGTACGGCGCGCGCGGGATCCCCGGCGTTTTCGGGCAGTTCTCGTGGGGGGACGTCGATTTCTTCCTGCTCGACGACCGCATGTACCGCACGCCCCAGCGGCTCCCCGAGTCCCCCGAGAAGACGATGCTCGGCAGGGAGCAGCTCCGCTGGCTGAAGGACTCGCTCTACTACAGCCGGGCGCCGTTCAAGATCGTCGCGAGCGGCAGCCAGGTCCTGAACTCGAACTCCCGGGACGAGAGCTTCGCGCACTACCAGACCGAGCAGAAGGACCTGATCGACTTCATCGTGAAGAACCGGATCCGCGGCGTGCTCTTTCTCTCGGGCGACCGGCACATGACGGAGCTCATCCGGGTGACCCCGGACGGCTTCTACCCGCTCTACGACTTCACGGCGTCGCCGTTTACAGCGGGCCTCTCGACGACCCTTTCGAAAGAGGAGGCGGAGAACCCGCTCCGCGTCCCCGGCACCCTCGTCAACGACGCCCACAACTTCGGGATCCTCCGATTCCGCGGCGCGTGCAACGAGCGCACGCTCGACATGGAGGCGCACGACGTGAAAGGCGTGAAGCGGTGGACCCGCACCGTGCCCGGCACCGAGCTGACTCCCCCGCTGCGGCCGGGCGCGGAACCCCAGCCGTGGCGCGGGCACTCCTCGTGCGCGTTCCTGAAGCGTCCGAGCTGAGGTTCTGTCCTTACAGAAGCGAAGCGAAGAGCCAGCCCCAGGGTCAACCGCGGACCGATATGATTTGGAAAGTACCGGAGCTGATCGGGCAAGGCAGGAAGACGACGACGATGAGCAGGTTGACAACTGTGCAGAATGGCGGCTGGAAGCGTCGCGATGACTAAGATTGAGGCTCTCGAAAAGGAAGTTGAAAAGCTGTCAGCGGCCGAACTGCGTGCGTTTCGACGTTGGTTCGTGGAGTTCGACTCGGGACTCTGGGATCGTGAGCTGGAGGCCGATGTCGCGGCCGGTCGGCTGGATTCCCTGGCGGACGCGGCGATCGCCGCTCACAAGCGAGGCGAAGGCCGCGACATTTGAACCATCATGCTTCCCGGAATTCTGGCGGTTGTTCGATGCGCTGCCGGAAACAGTCCCGGAGCGGGCTCGGCGCAGTTTCGAGCAGCTCAAGACCAACCCGCAGCATCCGTCGCTTCAGCTCAAACACGTCGGCCGGTTCCGATCCACCGAGTCGGTCGCCGATACCGTGCTCTCGGCGCTGAGGTCGAGGAGGTGTAGCTTGGGGTCAATCGTGTATTCCCTGATTTGCCCGGCGCGGGCGTACGAACGGCGCGCTGCAGAGCCGCGCCGCCGCACGCTCGATCACCTAGGCCGACTCTCGCTCAAACTCGAGAGACCGAGACCATTTCTCCTTTAGGGACACGTACGCGAGCTGGGTCCGATCTTTCAGATCGCTCAAGCCGAACAGCGAAGGCTCTTCTTCGATTTCGACAGGCGATGCCGAGAACATTTGGATCTGCGAGTAAAAATCGTTCAACTCTTCGAAGGCAGTCTCCAGAACTGGATCTATCTCCCAGTCCGTCAGGGCAAGGAACCGATCCGAGAACTTCCCCACGAAGCCCTCTCCCGTTTCTTTTCCAGCCACAAGGCCATCCATCAGCCTGAGCAACTGGCCCACTCCGGAGAGCAGACTTAACCTTCGGGCGTCAGGCTGTCTCCGCGCCAACCGTCGGATAAGCTCTTCGTCCGAAAGTGGCCCGCCCCTACCAAGCTCAGAACGCGTCAGAGCCTCTACTGCGGCGGTGTCCAGATGCCCGCTCGTCATTATCTGAGTGGCGCCTGCCGCGCCAACTCCTCCGCGAGTTTCTTCCGGACCCGGAAGGGGTCAACCGTGTATTCCTGCATTCCGCTCAGGCAGCCGGCCGGAAAGCCCAGTCCAATGTCAATGAGAGTTAAGGTCAACCGCATTCTGTTGCCGGTGGCTCGAGCCTCCGCCAACTACACCAGGTCACGATCTGGTTCTATGTCGGCCAGCCGGAGATCGGTAAGCGGGATCCCGAAGCCCGTAGCCTGCTGTTGCATCACCGAGACAACCTCATTTAGCGCCATCAGCCGGCCGGTCTCGAACTCTCTACTCGATGCGTCGGGCGCCGAAGCCATATCCGCCTTGGCCTCAAGGGCAAGGCGCCGGATCTCGAATCCCAAGTCAAGGAGATAGTTCTTGTAACGTTCATCCTGATGTTTGTTTTTACTCATCGACTGGCTGCAAGCCTCCTCATCAGTTCTACGAACTCCCGGTTCCTCTTTACGTCTGCCCTCCAATGTCTGAGAAGGCATCTGCTGATGCCTGGGGAAGGCGTCTCAAAGGCTCAGCCCCGGTGCCGTTGAGGTAACCCGGGCAATCCCTACGACTCAAGCGGGTCCGGCAGCGCGACACGCAGGCCGGGGCGTCGCAGCTCATCGGCGTAGGACCCGTAAAAGCTTTTGAGCCGCCTGCCACACCAAGGGCAGAAAGCGATCCTCGTGTCATTTACAAGGACAATCGGGCCCGGGTACCCGTCTGGCGGGGGAGTACCGAGATCCACCGCTCGATGCTGGAGAATGAACTCTGGCGACCCAGACGCCGATTGATCGATTATAACGGCTAGACCCCGGTTCCCGGCCTCACCGATAGCACCCTCGAAAACAGGACAACAGTACTTCACGGTCAAATCCTCGGGTGTAGAAATCGGATGATGAATTCCGCTGCTTTGGCCGAAATTCGTAGTTCGGTCCCGGTTACGCCGTTCAT
>DASRPJ010000018.1:0-2539 GCA_035646435.1 Thermoanaerobaculia bacterium
TTCTGCCGGGCCAGAAAGTCCAGGAGCGCGGCGTTGAACTCCTGCGGCTTCTCGAGCATCAGGAAGTGGCCGGGTCCCTCGATCACCCGGTAGTCGACCTGCGGCGCTAGCTTCCGCACGTACGCGACGTACTCGGGCGTCCAGTAGGGAGACTTCGCGTTCAGTACGAGGAGCGGGGCGCCGATCGGGTCGTCCTTCCAGATCTCGGGGTCCCGCATCCCCTCGAAGGAGCCCACCAGGACGTGCTGCGGCGTCGCGAGCGTCGTCGCGAGCGTCGCGTCCCGCAGGGCCTCGGTCCCGGGGTTGGGAAACATGGAGGCGATGAACTTCCCCGCGAGGTCCTTGTAGCCCGGCTGCCGGAGCTGCGCGATCAGCGGATCGAGCATTCCGGAATACAGGTTCTGAAGCGCGCCGTCCACCGCGACGAGAGCAAGGGTCTTGTCGGGATAGTGACGAAGGAACCGCCGGATGATCGGCGTCCCCATGCTGTGACCGACCAGAACCGCGCGATCGACTCCGGCGTCGCGCATCACCGCCTCGACCGCCCCCGCGAAGAAGTCCATCGTGTAGGCGGTGTCGGGCTTGTCGCTCGCGCCGTGGCCGGGGAGGTCGAGCGCGATCACCCGGGCGCGCTTCGCGAGCTCGGGAACCTGGAACCTCCAGACACTCGTGTCACCCGACCACCCGTGGACGAGCACGATCGCTTCCCGGCCCGATCCCACGCTCTCGTAACGGACGCGGTTCCCGTCGTACGTGGCGAACTGCGACGCGGCCGGAGCGACCGCGGCGGGGGTCGCCGGCGCGGCCTCCGAGGGGGCGGGCGCGGACGTTCCGGAAGCACACCCGACGAGACTCGTCGCGGCCAGGGTCGCCGCGGCGAGGAGGCTAAGGGCTGCGGAAACCCGTTTCGAGGTGAGAGTCGTCGCAGAACGGCTTGTTCTTCGAGGCGCCGCAGCGGCAGAGCCGGTAGGCCGAGATGGTTTCATGAATCCTCCCGTCGGAATACGTCAACGCCGGACCGCCCACGACTTCGTAAGGTCCATCACGCTCGACGCGGATGAGAGCCGCCTCCTCCACGACGCCGGTTCCCGCCTCCGCCGCGCGCGAGGACGGCTCGGCCGTCTCCGTCCCGATGAACCCGCACTCCTTGTGGGTCGCGTCGCAGTACGGCTTGCTGGCGGACTTGCCGCACCGGCAGAGCGAGTACGCGGGTTTCAGCTCGTAGGGTGTGCCGTCCGAGGCCTCGAGAGGAACTCCGCCCTCGACTCGGTACGGTCCGTTCGGGCGAACGGTGATTGTCCCCTTCGCTTCGGGCATGATCGGCGGCCGTGATCATGACAGATCCTCGCGCGGCCGCGCTGCTCGCCGCTGCGTGCGTTCTCGCGGCCGGCTGCGCGGCATCGGCTCCGCGCGCGATCCCGGCGCAGGGACGTCAGACTCCGCAGAGTGCTCTCGGAACGCGATACCTCCTCTACCTCCCTGCCTCGCACGAGAAGGAAGCCGCGTGGCCGCTCATCCTCTTCCTTCACGGAGGAGGCGAGCGCGGCGAGGACCTTTCACTCGTCCGGCGGGAAGGCCTTCCGCGGATTCTCGACCACGTCCCGGATTTTCCTTTCGTGGTCGTCTCGCCGCAGGAGACTCTCGCGCGACGCTGGACTCCGGACGGGCTCGCGACCTTCCTGGACGAGGTCGCCGCGAGGCATCGCATCGACCGGACGCACGTCTACGCGACGGGTCTCTCGTCCGGCGCGGCGACCGCGCTCGAGCTCGCCGCCGCGCACCCGGACCGGATCGCCGCCGTCGCCGTCGCGTCCCCGAACCGCCTGCCCGAGGACCCCTGCCGCTTGAAGGCGACTCCGGTGTGGATGTTCCACAACTCGGGGGATCCGCGCATCGCCGCGGGAAGGATCCGCCGCTTCGAAAGGACGCTCTCCGCGTGTGGAGGAGAAGTCCGGGTCACGCTCTACGACCGCGCCCGCCACGACTCCTGGACGGAGACTTACGACCGCCGGGACCTCTACGAGTGGTTCCGGAAGCATCGCCGCGCGCCGGGAGGAGCTTCGTGAGCAGGAGCCGGCCGCGATCGTCGAAGCCCCGCCGGCGATAGAGAGCGCCCGCTTTCGCGTTCGCGCGCTCGACTTCGAGATGAATCGCCCGGATTCCCGTCGCGGTCGCGGCGCGCTCGACGAGCGCGAGCGCTTTCGACCCGAGACCCCGGCCGCGCTCCGCCGGCAGAAGGTAGATCTCGTCCACGAACGCCGTCCGGCCCCGGTACTCGAGGCTGTAGGCGAGCGTGACGACGACGTATCCGATGGGCCTCGCCCCGCGCTCCACCACCCAAACCCATCCCCGGCCGGGATCGTCCAGGAGCTCGGTCACCGCTGCGCGCGCGGCGGGACGATCGAAGGGATATCCCTCCCCGGCGTAGAACGCCGCGACGAGGTCGAGGAGCGCCGGCACGTCCGCGGCCCGGGCGAGGCGGAACGGGCGCGGGAGGTTCACGGCGAGAGCATAGGCGCGCGTGTCCACTTCCTTGTCG
>DASRPJ010000019.1:0-6528 GCA_035646435.1 Thermoanaerobaculia bacterium
CTCCGACCCTCTCTCGCGAGTTCCCGATCGCCCCCTTCCAGCAGGCCCTTCTGCAGGCCGGCGAGCTCGGGCTGACCGACCCCTCGAAGCGCTACGTTCTGAAGGCGGCGCCTTCCTCGTCGACCGGTGTGCTCCTCGCGGCGGCGTCCGCCCTCGATCGGCGCAACAACGACCTCGTCCAGGTGAGCGACGACACTCCGCGCCTGACCGCGGCGGCGGACGCACTCATCGAGTACTACATCCCCGGCGTCGGCCGCATCGGACGCGACGACGTCGTGGACGGGCCGCACTGGAAGACCGACCTCACGCTCTACAGCAGCAGCGCGCTTCCGCGCGACCTGACTTTCGAGTACCGCTTCACCGATCGGGACGGCGCGGAACAGCGTGTCCTGGCCCCGGTCACCATCCTCTCCGGACGGTCGGCGACCCTCGACGACGTCGTGGGGACGATCCTCGACGGTTACACGCCTCTCGATCTCAAGCAGGAGTCCACCCTCGGGCTTCTGAAGATTTCCTACCGCGCGGCCAGTGATTCGACGGCCAACCCGCTGCTCATCGGTGGGCGCATCTACGACGACCGTGGCGCGGCCGGAACCGCCGGGATGCAGCTCTTCGTCTACTCGAGCGGCGAGAGCGTGACGCTCGGCAGCCCCCTCGTCCTGCCGGGCGCGCAGCAGAACCTGCGCTTCCGGACGAACATCGGGTTCTTCTCGATGGGCGACCTGCCCACGCGGGTTCGCGTGAGCGGCGTCAAGCTGGACGGCACGGTCGCGGGCACGTTCGAGTTCCTGCTGAACGACGGAAGCCGCTCGGGCCACTACGTCCAGCTCCCGATGTCCGCGATCCCCGGCATCGTCGGCGAACCGATGACGATCAAGGTGGAGGTGCTCGAGGGAAGCCGGGTCGGCGCTTACGTCGTCACGGTCGACCAGATCAGCTCCGACACCGTGTTCGTGCAAGGACGGCCGACGCGATTGGCGAACTAGTCACTTTCGGACTCCTGGAAAGCCCCGGCTCGCGCCGGGGCTTTTTATTGGCTCTTGTTGGCCGCGACATCGGATGGCCGCCTCGACGGCGGCGAGGGAGCAAGCGGCCGTTGGGCAACATTCCATGGCTCGAAAGCGGCAGGACGGGCAGCTCGTGAGGAACGTAAGAAAGGGAGGCAGACGGTAGAATGACGCTGCCTCCGGCCGAACCGATGAACGAGAGCGAAACCCCCTCCAGCCGCGCCGCGACGACCGCCGTGCTGGAGGCCGAAACGGTTTCCCCGTACCTCCACGAGCGGGGCTCCGTCCTCTACAACCCGATCAGCGGCGAATCGCTCGCGAAGGACGGGCCGGGCTTCCGGGCGATCTCTCTCGTGCGGGGCGGACTGTCCGCCGACGTCGAGCCCGCCGTCCTCGAGCAACTTCGCGCGGCGCGCTTCCTGATCGACGACCTCGACTCGGAGACCCGTCGCACCCACCTTCTCTTCGTGTCGCTCGAAACGTGCACGAGCTGCAACCACCGGTGCCCGTTCTGTCCGGTCTCGGTCGACCCGCGCGAGCGGGAAGTGATGAGCCAGGAGCTCTTCGAGTCGATCGCCGACCAGGTCGTCGCCATCGGAGGAAAGGACGTCGTCGTCTTCCTTTCGAACTACAACGAGCCGACGATCGACCCGTTGTTCGAAGAGCGGTGTCTCGCGCTGTTCGCGCGGGGACTGCCGGTTTCGCTCCTGACGAATGCGTCGCACTTCGGGCCCGAGCGGGCGGACCGTCTCGCACGGGCCGGCCGCTTCCGCTACATCGGAATCAACCTGCCGACGCTCGACCCGGATCGATACGAGAAGATGCACGGCACCAGAGATCTCGCGCGGGTTCTCGGCAACATCCAGGCGCTCGCGGCGCGGGAGATCGCCGAGGAGACGGCGGTCGTCGTTCTCGGAAACAACGACGCGGAGCATCGCCGGGACGTCGAGGAGATCCGCGCGCGGTTCGGGCCGCTCGGCTGGGACGTCAAGTCCTTCCGGATCCGGAGCCGCCCGGCGAGCGGGACGTTCGTGCCGGAGCCGCCGCCCGTCAAGGAGCTCCGCGGCTGCGAGCTCATGGGATCCCGGCCCTTCGAGCACCTCCACGTGACCGCCACCGCCAAGGCCGTCCTCTGCTGCCAGGATTACTACGAGAAGCTCGTCGTGGGCGACCTGAAGACCCAGACCGTCGCCGAGGTACTCGGGGGAGACGTGATGGCGCGGCTCCGCCGCTGGACCTACGGCGTCGAGCAGGCTCCCGACGATTTCCTGTGCCGGCGCTGCGAGTTCGCGCTCGGAAGGTGACCGACGCCGATTCTCCGGCCCGGACCAACCGCCTCGCGGTGCGGGCGGATTCGATCTCCAAGGTCTATCGCCTCTACGACACCCCGCTCGACCGGCTGCGCGAGGTCGTCTTCCGATCTCCCCGCCACCGCCCGTTCCACGCGTTGAAGAACGTCTCGTTCGAGCTCCCGACCGGGCGGGCGCTCGGCCTGATCGGGGAAAACGGCGCGGGCAAGTCGACGCTCCTGAAGATCGTCGCCGGCACCACGCGGGCCACCTCCGGCAAGGTCGAGCGCACGGGGGTCGTCGCCTCGATCCTCGAGCTCGGGATGGGGTTTCATCCGGAGTTCACGGGGAGGGAGAACGCGCGCATGAACGCCGTTCTCCTCGGCCTGACCGGAGCCGAGATCCGGCGCCGGCTGCCGGAGATGGAGGAATTCGCGGAGCTCGGAGACTTTTTCGACCGGCCGGTTCGGACCTACTCCTCGGGAATGGCGCTGCGTCTCGCTTTCGCCGTTGCGACGCACGCCGACGCGGACGTGCTCATCGTCGACGAGGCGCTCGCGGTCGGGGACGGCTACTTCCAGAAGAAGTCGGTCGATCGGATCACGGATTTCCAGAAGCGCGGCGGCACGCTTCTCTTCTGCTCGCACGCGCTCTACTACGTCGCGCTCCTCTGCGACCAGGCGATCTGGCTGAAGCAGGGGGAAGTTGCTTCGGCGGGAGCCGCGCTGCCTGTCGTGAGGGCCTACGAAGCGTTCCTCCAGCAGAAGGAGCAGGATCGCGCGGATGCCGAAAGAACGGAGGCGCCCGTCGCCGCGACGGAGGGACGACGCCCCGCGCGGTTCACCGACGTCGTCGTCCACGACGGCTCGGGGTATCCGCGCTCCGAGTTCGCGTCGGGCGAGACCGTCGCGATCGACCTCGCGTTCGAGACGGCGGACGCTGCGCTCGCGTTCCACCTCCGGGTCGGAGCGGATCGCGAGGACGGGGTCCAGGCGTTCGCCGTGGATACGCGCGCGGAGTCCTTCGCTCCGCTCACGGGGCGGCGAAGCTATCGGCTGAGGCTCGTCCTTCCGGAGATCCCGATCGCCCAGGGCGAATTCCGCCTCTATGCGTTCCTGGGGGACGAGACGGCGCTCCACCTCCACGACCTGAAGGTGCTGCGGCCCGGCTTCACCGTCGTTTCTCCCGACTACGCGGTCGGGTTGATCCGGCCCCGCCACTTCTGGACCGTCACGGAAGGAAGCGGCGAGGAACCGCTCCCGCTCACCGCCGGCTCTTCCGCCGCGTCTCCTTGAGGGATCCGGGGCTCCGGATCGGGTTCCTCTCCGGCGGCGGCGGGACGCCGGACTATGGCCGGCGCCTCTCGCGGCTTCGCTGGCGGCGCCGCTTTCCCGGTCGGCCATGGGACGAGCTCGCGGCGGACGCGGACACGACCCGAGCCCTGTCCGCCTCCGAGAGATGGGTCCTCGTCCCGGAGGAGACCTCGCTTCCCCTGCCGGGTCCGCCCCCCGAGCCGGCGCCGGGCCGGGTCCTCCTGGCGGCCGCGCTCTCGCCGGCCTCGGCGCCCTTCGTCCACACCCTCCGAGAGCTCGAGGTCACCCCGCGCGCGGGGGCGGGCGAGTGGGACGCCGCAGCGGGGTCTTCTCCGGCGATGTCGTTTTCCGTCGCGGACTTTCCTCCCCGACTCGGGGAGACAGTCTCCGACTTCGTCCGGCGTCTCCTCTCCCCGCCGACTCCGCACGCGCCCCCGACACCCGCGTTCGCGGCCGTGTCGTTCGACGAGGAGTCGCGGGGGGGAGCCGGGGAGCGGCCCGAGGTGATCCGTCTCCTCCCGCCGGCCGTCCGCCGACTGCTCGACGTCGGGTGCGGCTCGGGGGAAGCCGGGGGAGCGGTCCGCCGGGAGCGCGCGTCCCTCGGGGTCACGGGGATCGAGCGGGAGCCCGCCGCGGCGGCGCGCGCCCGGACCCGGCTCGACCGGGTCATCGAGGGGGAAGCGCTCGCCGCCCTGGCGGAGCTCGCCCGCGCCGGCGAACGGTTCGACGCCTTCCTCTTCGCGGACGTCCTCGAGCACCTGGAAGATCCGATCGCCGCTCTCGGATTCGCCCGCGGGATCGCGACTCCGGAGGCGACGCTCGTCGCGAGCGTTCCGAACGTCGGCCACCTCTCGCTCGTCCGCGACCTCGTGTGCGGCCGCTTCGATCCCCTTCCCGCCGGCCTCGCCGACGCCGGCCACCTCCGGTGGTTCACGCGCGCCTCGCTGCGGGACGCGGTCGAGGAGGCGGGATGGCGGGTGGTCTCGGTCGATCCCTTCGCGGGCGCTCCGCCTCCCGACCCGGGGCCCTTCCTCGAGTTCCTGGCGCAGGGGCCGGAGGCGGATCGAGAAAGCCTCGGCGCCTACCAGTGGCTCGCGGTGGCGCGACCCCGATGACTCTGCGGATCGCCTATCTGCTCGAGTCGACCGAGCTCTCGGGCGGCGCAAAGGTGGTCCTCCTCCAGGCGGAGGCGCTCGCGCGAAGGGGGCACCGGGTCGCGGTCGTCTCGCCGGGGGCGCGGCCCGAGTGGTTCGACCTCTCGCAGGCGCACTTCGAGCGATCGGCCTTCGGAGACTCGGCCGAGCTTGCCCGAGCGCAGGTGCGGGTCGCGACGTTCTGGACGACCGTCGCTCCGGCGCTCGCGGGCGCCGCCGGACCGGTCTTTCACCTGTGCCAGGGGTACGAGGGGGACTTCAGCTTCTACGCCGCCTCTCTGCCCGACATCGAGCGAGCGTATCGGTCTCCCACCATCAAGCTGTCGGTCTCCGAGACGCTGGCGCGGCGGCTGGAGGAAAGGGGTCTGGGTCCGGCCACGAGCGTGGGACAGGCTTTCGAGCCGGACGAATTCTTTCCCGCGCCGGCGCGGCCGCCTTCCGACCCGCCCACGGTGCTTCTCGTCGGCCCATACGAAGCGGACGTGAAGGGGATGGCGATCGCCTTCACCGGGCTCGCGGTCTGGCGGCGCCGCGGCGGCCGTTTCCGGCTCCGGCGGGTTTCTCCGCTTCCCGCGGCCGACGCGGAGAAGGCCTGGGGCCTGGTCGACGAGTACCATCACCTCCTCCCTCCCGACCGGATGCCGTTCGCGTACCGCGCCTCGGACCTCTTCGTCGGCCCCTCGCGGCCCGCGGAGGGGTTCGGCCTCCCCGTCCTGGAAGCGCTCGCCTGCGGGCTGCCGTGTCTCCTGTCCGATACTCCCGGTCACCGGGAAATCGCGGGAGACGCCGCGTGGTATTTCACGGACGGGGATCCGGACTCGCTCGCCGAAGCGCTGCCTCTCCTCTGCGCGAACGGCGGGCGGGATCGGGCGCGGCGTCTCGGGCCGTCCGCGGCGTCTCGGTTCGACGTTGCGACGGTCGCCCAACGGCTCGAGGCCGAGTTTCTTTCCGCCCTCTGATGGCGCCGGACGTCACCGCGGTCGTCGTGAGCCACCGGAGCGCCGCGGAGGCGCTCGGCTGCGTGGGCTCGCTCACCGAGGCGTTTCGGGAGGAAAGCGTCGCCGGAGAGATCGTGCTCGTGGACTGCGGGAGCGGCCCGGAAGAGACGAGCCGTCTCGCGGGCGCCGGCGCCGACGTCTTTCTCCCGCTCCCGGAGAACCGGGGCTATTCCGGCGGGGTGAACGCCGGCCTCGCGCGCGCGAATTCTCCGTGCCTCCTTCTCTGCAACGCCGACGTCGTGTTCCGGCCCGGCAGCCTCCGTCCCCTCCTCGAGGCCGTCGAAGAACCGGGCGTGGGCGTCGCGGCGCCGCTCGCGTACTGGGACGCGGCGGATCGGATTCGTCTCCCGCCCGGCTTCGCCTCCGGTTTCCGGTCCGACCTCGCGCAGCTCTCGGCCTCGGGCTCACCCGAGCGGGAAGACGCGCGATTCGCGGCGTTCGCCCGAGAGGCGCTGGCCCTCTGGCAACGCGGCGGGACCGCTCGACATCTCACGGGCGCCGTCCTCGCCGTCCCCCGCCGCGTTTTCGACGTGGTGGGACGGTTCGACGAACGGTTCTCGTTCGAGTACGAGGAGACGGAGTGGGAGGACCGCGTCCGCGGCGCCGGGCTCGCACTTCGCTTCGTCCCGCAGTCTCGGGTGCGGCACCTCTGGGGTACGAGCGCGTCGGCGAGCCCCGGCGCCGCTGCCCGGCGCGCCGCCTCCCGGCGGCTCTACTGGGGGCGCCGGTACGGTCCGGTCGGCCGGGCGGTTCTCGAACGGGCGTCG
>DASRPJ010000020.1:0-3374 GCA_035646435.1 Thermoanaerobaculia bacterium
CTTCTTCAACCCCCTGCGAGCGAGCGCGAGGAGCTCCGTCAACCTCTCCTCGGAGAACGGCCGGCGCTCGGCGGTCCCCTGGACCTCGACGAACGCGCCCGACTCCGTCGCGACGATGTTGAAGTCCACGTCCGCTTCCGAATCCTCCGCGTAAGCGAGGTCGAGGACCGCCTGGCCGGCGCAGACGCCGACGGAGATCGCGGCGACCGTCTCGCGGAGGGGCCACCGCGGAATCGCGCGCTCCCGCAGGAGCTTCGCGAGCGCCATCGAGAGCGCGACACAGGCGCCGGTGATCGCGGCGCAGCGCGTGCCCCCGTCGGCCTGGAGGACGTCGCAGTCGAGGGTGATCGTCCGCTCGCCGAGACCCCGGAGCTCGGTGACGCTCCGGAGCGACCGCCCGATCAAGCGCTGGATCTCCTGCGTCCGTCCGCCCTGCTTTCCGACGGCCGCCTCGCGCGGCGAGCGCGTGTGCGTCGCGCGCGGGAGCATCCCGTACTCCGCCGTCACCCAACCGCTTCCGCTGCCTTTCAGGAACTGCGGGACCCGGTCCTCGACGGACGCGACGCAGAGGACGCGCGTGCCGCCGAGCTCGATCAGCGCCGAGCCCTCGGCGTGCGGGATCGTCCCGGTCGCGATCGTCACGTCGCGCATCTCGGCGGCCTTCCGGCCGTCGGGGCGGGGCACGGCTCTCGTCACGACGCGAGCTCGCTTCGAACGAACGACAGCGGCCGCGTGAGATCGACGTGGCCGCCGAGCGACTCCACCGGCTCGCCGTTGACGAGGATCCTCACGCGTCTCGTGTTCGCCACGTTCTGGAGCACCGTATCGACGAGCGAGGCGACGATCGAAAGCTCCTCCGCGGACCCGAAGGAGAGGCTCGCGTCGACCGCCAGGTCGAGCACGACCTCGCCGTTGG
This sequence comes from Thermoanaerobaculia bacterium, assembly GCA_035646435.1. GTDB lineage: Bacteria > Acidobacteriota > Thermoanaerobaculia > UBA5066 > Gp7-AA6 > Gp7-AA6. The sequence continues at coordinate 917 of DASRPJ010000020.1, forward strand.
CGAGGAGGAACCCGTTTCGGAGCTGGAGGCGCGGCGGGATGACCCCGACGAGCCCCGGCCGAGAAGGGCCGCGGGCGAGCTCTTCGAAAAGGGTCCGCAGATAGGCGCCCGGCCCGGGGGGCTTCGGGACGTCCCTCTCCTCCGGATGGAGCTTGCCCTGCGCGGCGTCGGCGAAGAAGAGCGTCACGCGAACCGTCTCGACCGGCACGGCGGTCCCCGACGGCGCCGGGGCAACCGCGCCCGAAGCCGCCGGAGTGACCCGCAGGAAAGGGAGCGTGCGGCGCGAACGGGCGGTCGGCGACGAAGATCGCGTGAGGTAGAGCAGGCCGGCGACGGCGGCGCCCATCACGAGCAGGAAGATCGCCGCGGCGCGGCGGCTCATCGCGTCGGCGCGGGGGTCGTCGCCGCTGCGGGCCCGGTCCCGGGAGCGGGCGCCGGCTGGCGCTTCCCGAAGAAGTCGGCCACGGCCCGGGCGATCGCGTCCGCGACGCTCTGCTGGAAAGGCGCGGACTTCAGCTGCTTCTCTTCCTCGGCGTGGGAGATGAAGCCGACCTCGACGAGCACGGCAGGCATCGTCGCGCCGGAGAGGACGCGGAAAGGCGCCTGCTTGATGCCGCGGTTGTCCGTCTTCGAAACGACGTTCAGCTGCGTCTGGATCGCTTCGGCGAGCCGGCTCGACTCGTTCAGGTGGGCGCTCTGCGCGAGGTCCCAGAGGATGAAGTCGAGGTCCGGGTTCGGAGCTTCCGCCGCGGGCGCGACCGTTCCGGGCAGCGGCTGGTTCTCGCGGCGAGCGACCTCCTGGGCGAGGCGGTCCGAAGACTCGAGCGAGAGGTAGTACGTCTCCGAGCCATGCGCGCCGGTCGCCTTCGACGAGTTCGCGTGGAGCGAGAGAAACAGGTTGGCCCTCTCGTGGTTGGCGAGCGACGTCCGGTCGTCGAGGGAGATCGCGCTGTCGGAATCGCGTGTGAGCACGACGCGGCTGGAGAGGAGGCGGGGGATGGCCGCCGCGAGTCGCCGCGCGATCTGCAGCGTGACGTCCTTCTCCTGCAAGCCGCCCGGTCCGATGGCGCCCGTTTCGCCGCCGCCGTGGCCCGGGTCGACGACGATCGTGATCGCGGGGGACGGGGCCGGAGGGGGCACGGAGGGCTCGATCTCGGGAGCGTTCACGACCGGGCCGACTTCGACGACGATCCGATCGGGGTCCGTCAGGGGATAGGCGTGCGCACTCGAGTTCGGGTCCCGGAACACGACCGTCGCGGTGTCGCCCTCGAACCGCACCGCGGCGACGAGCGGATCGTCGAAACGGCGCTCCGCGAACGGGACCACCACCTTCCGGTCGATCCAGCGGACCTGCAGGCCCGACGCGACGAGCTGCGGCGTGATCCGGGCCGGGCCCGACTCGCGAAAGACGACCTGCGTGGTCGGACCGACGTGGACGACCGCGACGTCGATCGAGAGCGGCGCCCCGGGGTCCGCCTGCGCCGTGAAGCCGGCAATGGGAGTGAGGGACCAGACGCGGTTGCCCGGCTCCCACGTGCCGGTCGCGCCGGCCAGCGGAAAGAGCACCTTCTCGAGGAACTCGGCCGGCGCGTAGAGCGCCCCGCCGATCGCGCGCGCCGGTCGGGAGATCTCGACGACGCGCGAGTCGACCGGTACCTGCGACGTGCCGGGCCCCGCGAGGACCTGGTGCCCGTGGCCCGAAAGCGTCAGGACGCCGGTCGTCGTGTCGCGCGACACCTTGAATCCGAGCGCGAGTGCCGCGTCCGCGACGCTGAAGAGGTCCCTGCCGGACATCGCGACGGGCCGGGACTCCCCGCGAAAGACGAGGTTCGCGGTCTGCTGGCCGGAGGCGGACCCGTGCATCGCGAGCGCGAGCACGAGGATTCCCGCGAGGCAGGGCACGACCGGGCGATGGGGCGGAGTGGACACGGAATTGCTTATAACGGGACTAGTTTAGCCGACCGGCTCGGGAAAACAGCGAGACCGAAAACGAAGGAGGAAACATGAAACGCAAGGCTTCCGCGGAGTGGCGGGGAGATCTGAAGACCGGAAAGGGGCTCGTTTCGACCGACAGCGGCGTGCTTCGGTCATCTCCCTACTCCTTCACCACCCGCTTCGAGGAGGAAAAAGGAACGAACCCGGAGGAGCTCATCGCGGCGGCCCACGCCGGCTGTTTCACGATGGCGCTCTCGGGCGAGCTCGGCAAGGCGAGCCTCGTCGCCGAGAGCCTGCGGACGACCGCGACGGTCACGATGGAAAAGGTCGAAGCGGGCTGGACCGTGACGGGGTCGCACCTCGAGGTCGCGGGCCGCGTACCGGGTGCGACCGAAGAAGCGTTCCGCGCTGCAGCGCAGGCGGCGGAGAAAGGCTGCCCGATCTCGAGGCTGTTGAATACCAACATCACGATGGAGGCGAAGCTGGAAGCATAGGGCGAAGGCGCGCGGCTGCCTGCAGGTAC
>DASRPJ010000021.1:0-2263 GCA_035646435.1 Thermoanaerobaculia bacterium
CGAAGTACGCGGAGTCCTCGCGCCAGATCGTCTCTTCGCGGCGCGGTCCGGTCGAGATCAGGACGGCGGGCGCGCCGCAGCGCTCTTCCAGAAACCGCACGTAGTCACGCGCGGCGGAGGGAAGGTCGGCGAAGCGCGTCACGGCGGTCGTGTTCGACTTCCAGCCGCGCAGGGTCTCGAGCCGGGGCGTGACGCGCGCGAGGTCCTCGACCAGAGGCGGAATGTCGGACACGTCGCGGCCGTCCAGCTCGTACGAGACGCAAACGGGGATCTCCTCGAGGTCGTCTAAGACGTCGAGCTTCGTGATCGCCATCGCGTCGGCGCCGGAAAGCTCGACGGCGGCGCGGGCGACGACGGCGTCGAACCAGCCGGTGCGGCGGGGGCGGCCGGTCGACGTGCCGTACTCGTTGCCGCGGGCGCGCAGGAACTCGCCCGTTGCGTCGTTCAGCTCCGTCGCGAAGGGGCCCTCGCCCACGCGCGTCGAGTAGGCCTTCAGGACGACGGCGGCTGAGTCGAGCGCGCGCGGCGCGACGTGGAGGCCCGCGGCGACGCCGGCTGCCGTGCAGCAGGACGACGTCACGAAAGGGTAGGTACCAGCCGAGAGGTCGAGCATCGCGCCATGGGCGCCCTCGGCGAGGAGGGATCCGCCTCCCGCGAGGTGGTCGCGGAGCATGCGACCGGTGTCCCGCACGAAGGGCTCTACTTTCGCGGCCGCGATCGTGAGGTCCGCGGCGACGGCTTCCGCCGTGGGAACGTCTCCGATCCCGAGGTCTTCCAGGAGCCCGCAGATCTCGCCGTGCATCGCCGTCAGCTTCGCGAGGAGCGTTTCGGGCCGCACGAGATCCGCGACGCGAATACCCTTGCGGGAGGCGACGGACTCGTAGGCCGGGCCGATCCCGCGCAGCGTCGTCCCGATCTTGCCGGCGCCCGCCGCCTTCTCCCGCGCGGCGTCCAGAAGACGGTGCCAGGGAAGGATCACCGGCGCGCGGTCGGAGAGGAACAGGCGACCCTCGCAGCGCACTCCCGCTTCGGCGACGAGCGCGATCTCGGACAGGAGCGCGTCGGGGTCGACGACGACTCCGGGGCCGATCACGGCGGTCGCGCCGCGGACGATGCCGGCGGGCAGGAGGTGGAGCGCGAAGTGGCGGTCGGCGAACTTGACCGTGTGGCCCGCGTTGTGGCCGCCGTGGTACCGGGCGACGACTTCGAACCGGTCGGCGAGGAGGTCGACGACCTTCCCTTTTCCCTCGTCGCCCCACTGGCCGCCGAGAACGGCCGCAAGCTTCATGGGACGGAAAGCTATCTCGAAACTGATAGCTTGATCTCGTGAAGAATCTGACCTTGACGGGCGCCGCGCTGACTCTGGACGACCTCGTCGGGGTCGCCGCGGGCGGCGTTCGCGTCCGGCTCTCGCCCGCGGCGAGGCGTGCAATCGCCGCCTCCCGGAAGACGGTGGAGCGCGCGGTCGAGAGGGGAGACACCGTTTACGGAATCACCACCGGATTCGGGCGCTTCGCCGACGTCGCGATCCCGCGCGACCGGCTCGTGGAGCTCCAGCGCAACCTGATCCGGAGCCACTCCGCCGGGGTCGGGGAGCCTCTTCCCGACGAGGCGGTGCGCGCCATGATCGCACTGCGGGCCAACGCGCTCGCCGCGGGACGGTCCGGAATCCGCGTGAAAACGGTCGAAACGCTCCTGGCGATGCTGGAGGCCGACGTCCTCCCGATCGTGCCCTCGAAAGGGTCCGTCGGGGCCTCGGGGGACCTCGCGCCGCTCGCGCACCTCGCCCTCGGGCTGACGGGGGAGGGTTCCGTCCGCCACCGCGGCCGGGTGATGCGCGCGGCGAAGGCGCTGAAGGCCGCGGAGATCGAGCCCGTCTCCCTCGAGGCGAAGGAAGGGCTCGCGCTCGTGAACGGCGTGCAGATGTCGGTGGCGGTCGGCGGCCTGGCGCTCGCCCGGGCGCTCCGGCTGTGCCGCGTCGCCGACCTCGCGGGCGCCGCGTCGCTCGACGCCGCGCGCGGCTCGGACGCGGCGTTCGATTCCCGCGTGATCCGCGCGCGACCGCACCCGGGCGCGATCGCGAGCGCGAGCAACCTCCGGGCGTTGCTCGCGGGGAGCCGGATCCGGGAGTCGCATCGCGGGTGCGGGCGCGTGCAGGACAACTACGCGCTCCGGTGTATGCCGCAGGTCCACGGCGCGGCGCGCGACGCCTTCGAGCACGCGCGCGCGGTGCTCGAGCTCGAGATGAACAGCGCCACCGACA
>DASRPJ010000022.1:0-4818 GCA_035646435.1 Thermoanaerobaculia bacterium
CGGCTACTACTCGGCGCTCTTCAACATGGCCGTGCTCGAGCGCGGACGCGGCGACACGAAGTCGGCGCTCGGCTGGTTCTTCCGTTCCGTCGTGGCCGCGGGAGGGGACCCGGCGCCGGCGGTCCTCGGCTGGGCGCGCGACTTCGAGAAGAGCGGGGACGCTGCCGGGGGGCGCGCGCTTCTCGAGAAGGCGTTCCACTCGTATCCGGCCAACGAAGAGATCGCGCGCGCGACCGCGCTCGCGCGGTTCCGGGGCAAGGACTGCCAGGCGGGGGTCGACGCGCTGTCGCGCTTCGAGGCGGCGACGGCGAATCCGAGCACGTTGAACGTTCTCGCGCTCGTCCACACGTGCCTGGGGAACCGGGCCGACGTCGTGCGGCTCCTCACCCGCTCTCTCGTGCTCAACCCGAACCAGCCCGACGTCGTCCGGTCGCTCGCGGCGGCCGAGGGGCGTTAGCCCTCCAGCGGGAAAGTCAGAGAATCAGGACTGACCCCACAAAAAAGGCCGGGGGTGAAAGCCCCCGGCCTTTGTACCGAGTGGGTGCTCTTAGAAGGAGTAGCCCGCGCTCAAGACGATGCGGCGCGGCGGTGCATAGAGCGTCGCGTTTCCGAAGTTCGCGTTCCGGTTGCTCGCCGGGATGTCGTTGAAATTCGGGGTGTCGACCGGGTTGCAGGGGCGCGTCTGGCAGAAGCTCGAGTCGACGGCCAGCTCCGGCTGCGAGTCGAAGAGGTTGAGCACGGTGACCGCGAGGCGAACCTCACCGGGCCCCAGCCGCAGCTCCTGCGAGACGAGGAAGTCGAAGTTGGTCCACGACTCGGTCCGGCGGCTGCCGGCCTCCTCGTAATAAACGAACGTCGTGTTGTAGAGAGGATCTCGTCCGCGCACCTCCCACGGGCGGCCGCTCTGGTAGCGGAGGTAGCCGCCGAGCGTGGTGTTGGTGGGCAGCACGTAGTTCGCGAAGATCTTTCCGATGTGGGTCCGGTCGCCGATCAGGATCCCGTCCCGGTTGGGTTCGGTGACGTAGAGGAACGGCCCGTCGTCGATGTAGGAGGAGCTGTAGAAGAGCTGCGTGCCGTAGTCGAGGTCCCAGTTCCCCTCGAGGCGCGAGAGCGTGTAGGACACGTCGACCGACCAGTTGTCGCGGAACGCCTTCTTCACCTCGACCGTCGCCGCGCGATACTTCCGGTAGCCGGGGACGTTCCCGTAGCCGAACCCGCCGACGCCGAGGCAGCACGTCCCGTCGGTGCGGAGCACGAACTGATTGAACCGCGGGAAGTCTTCGATGATGTCCTCGGTCTTGCGGTACATCCCCCACAACTCCGCGACCCATCCGCCGCCGAGCGGCCGGGCGTAACCACCGAGGACCTCGTCCGTATGAGTCGGGTCGATGTTTTCCAGGACCCGTTTGTTCGTCTGGTTGGCCTGGACCGCGTCGCTCACGACGGCACCGGTCGTCGCGTTGATGATGGCGGTCGACTGGACGAGGCGGATCGGGGCCGCCGCGCGTGCGAAGGACTGGTTGTCCATGTTCGAGTAGCGTCCGAAGTTCGCGTAGAGCTTGTCACCGACGTTCTTGTCGAGCACGAATGCGACCCCGAGGCGCGGCTGGATCTGGTCCTCGAACTCGAACGTCTTGTTCCCCTTGTACGTGCAGGCCGGGGCGTCCGGCGCCGCGGCGCACGTCGGGATCGTGGCGTTCGCGACGGGCACCGTGAAGTCGCCGCGGAGGATGTCGAATCCGCGCCCTTCGTTCGGGATGAACTCGTCTTGGTTCGCGAGGACGCCGAGGTTCAGCGTGAGCCGGTCCCACGTGATGCGGTCCTGGAGAAAGATCCCCCAGGTCTCCCCGTCCGAGACCTGCGCTGGCCCCGCCAGCCGGTAAACGGCCCGGAAGCACGGCGCGCCGGCGGCGCCGCACACGGCGGCGCTCGTCTGCCGGGTGATGTTTCCCCAGCCATTGGCCGTACGGGAGAGCTCCTCCTTGTTGTTGGAGAAAGAGAAGCCGCCCCGAAGGTCGTGCGTGCCGCCCATCGCGTTGAATAGAAAGCCGGCGGACAGCCGGTACTCGTCGCGGAAGAAGTCCTGGACACCGACTTCGGCCTCGGCGCCCGAGACGAAGACACCGTCGTCGTAACGGCCGACTGCCGCGGGATTGGCGGTGTTGAACGGCGGCCGGTAGTCGATGCCGACGACAGGCTCGCCCGTATTGCGGTTCTCGTTGTGGTTGTACTTCGCTTCGATGGTGAATCGCGGCGTCACCGTCCAGAGCCCGGAGATCACGCCCACGCGGTCACGCGTTTTGCTGTTCGAAGCGACGGTCCCGAACTCGAGCGACGAGATCCCGTCGTTGCTGATCTCGGAATCGCGCCAGCGATAGGACCCGTCGACCAGGACGCTGGAAAACGGAGTCAGCGTCAGCTTTCCGAAGAACTCGTCCTGCTCGAACACGGAGTCCGGAAGGTCTCCGGTTCGGTTGACTCTGGCCGATTCGGTCTGACGGTAGAGGTTGGCGGACCCGTAGAAGAAGAGGTGGTCTTCGATGATCCGTCCGCCGAAGCCGACGCCGGGCCGGAACCTCTCGAACTCACTCGTCAAAGTCGTGTCCTCGCTCTCCGCCTGGAGACCGGACGGCTGGTATTCGAGGCGCAGGTCGCCGTGGAAGTTGTTGCTCCCGGAGCGGGTCACGCCGTTGACCATGAAGCCCCCGGTCCTCCCGAACTCGGCGGTGATGCCGCCGCGCGTGATGTTGACCTCCTGGATGTCGAGCTCCGCGAAGTCCTGGTAGGCGTCGCCGAAGAACGGGTTCGTCACGTTCACGCCGTCATAGAGGAAAGTGTTGTCCTGCCGTCCTCCCCCCGCGTTGACGCCGACGTTGGTCGGGTTGATTGCAATGCCGGTCGTGACGACGCCCGGCGCGAGCTGGAACATCCCCGTGAAGGTCCGCGCGAGCGGAAGCTTGTTGATCTGCTCCTTCGTCGTCACCTTCGAGACGTCGGTCGATCGCGTGTCGACGAGCGGCGCCGCGGCGCTCACCTCGACGGCCGCGGTCGCGCGCGGCTGCAGCGTCGCGTTGACCTGCGTTTCCTTGTTGAGCGCGACGATGACGGTCCGCTCGTAGAACCCCAGGTCTCCGAGCTCGGCGCGCAGCGTGTACTCGCCCGGGATGATCCCCGAGAACTGGAAACGGCCGTCGTCCAGAGTCGTCATCGTCCGGCCGAGCGGCATCTGCGGTCCGGAGATCGTGACCGCCGCTCCCGGCAGGGCCGCGCCGTCCGGCGAGCGAACCTCGCCGCTTACCGATCCGGTCGTCTGAGCGAAGGCGATCGGTGTGACGAGGGAAACGAGTGCGAGCGCGATGAGTAGCCGGCGGAAACGCATGGGACTTTCCTCCTTAAAGGATGCGCGGGCGCACTTCCGCGCGAAGGGGACTTCGCGTTCGAAGGCCGAACGACATTTTTGGGGCATGGAATCTGAGGTGGGATTCTACTCCCGCTCTGCGCGCAGGAGGTCCTCGAAAGTCTCCCGCCGCCTCACGACCCGGAAGTCCCCGTCCTCCACCCACACCTCCGCAGGCCGCCCACGGAAGTTGTAGTTGGACGCCATCGCGAAGCCGTATGCCCCGACGTCCCCGATCGCGAGGAGGTCTCCTTCCTCAGGCCGCGGGATCTCCGCGTCGCGGAGGAAGAAATCGCTCGACTCGCAGATGGGCCCGACGACGTCCGCGGTGACCGTCGGGGCGCCGCTCCGGAAGTCCGTAACGGGTTCAATCGTATGGATCGCCCCGTAGAGCGCGGGCCTTAACAAATCGTTCATTCCCGCGTCCGTGACGACGAAGAGCTTGCCCGAGCTCTCCTTGAGGTAGAGCACCTCCGTCAGGAGAACGCCGGCCGGCCCGACGATCGCGCGTCCCGGCTCGATCAGGATTCTGAACGGGAGCCCGGTCAGGTGCGGGAGGACCGCCGCTGCATACCGCTCGGGAGTGAGAGTCTCACCGGAGCCGCCGATCCCGATTCCCCCGCCGACGTCCACCGTCTCGATCGGGTGACCCTCGTTTGCGAGCGACGTCGCGAGCGCCGCGAGCTCCCGCGCGGACTGGGCGAGCGGCTCGGGGTCGAGGATCTGGCTGCCGATGTGCGCCTGGACTCCGACGAAAGTCGTATTCGGAAACCGGCCGGCGCGCTGGAAGAGGTTCCGGGCCTTCGCGATGTCGATCCCGAACTTGTTGTGCTTCCGGCCCGTCGAAATGTACGGGTGCGAGCCGGCGTCGATGTCGGGATTGACCCGGAGCGCCACGCGCGCCTTCTTCCCGCGCCGCGCCGCCTCCGCGTCGATCTTCTCGATCTCGCGCTCCGACTCGGCGTTGAACGCGAGGACGCCGGCGTCGATACCCGCGCCGATCTCGGCGAGAGTCTTGCCGACGCCGGAGAAGACGACGCGGTCCGCCGGGAAGCCGCACTCGAGAACCGCCCGCAGCTCTCCGCCCGAGACGACGTCCGCTCCCGCCCCCAGGTCGGCCAGCCGCGACAGCACCGTGAGATTCGAGTTGGCCTTCGCCGCGTAACAGACGAGGTGCGAAACCGGGGCGAGCGCCGCGTCGAACCGGCGGAAGTTCTCCTCGATGAGCGCCGCGCTGTAGACGTAGACGGGCGTCCCCACCGCGCGCGCGATCTCGGAGAGCGCGACCCCGTCGCACGTGAGCTCACCGTCTTTTCGGAAGAAGCCGACCACGGGGACGGACGATAACTGGCCGAGCCGAAGTTGACTCAGTTTCTTCGGCGTGGAGTGGACGAGTACCCCTTCGGGCGCGTTCGCCCGGC
>DASRPJ010000023.1:0-2287 GCA_035646435.1 Thermoanaerobaculia bacterium
ATCAGCCCTTCTTCGGCGGCGTCCAGGGCCTTCCCAACCAGGACCGGTAGGTCTGCTTCTGCAGGGGCGTGGCCTTCGCCAGCGGAACGATCTTGAGGACCGTCGCGTCCCGCGACTCGGGCGTGATCGACAGCTCGCGCAAGGCGCCGGCCCGGAGCACCGCCACGTCGACCGCGCGTCCCGGCGTCAGCGCGTCCAGGCGCTTCTCCCACGACTCCATGTCGACGCGGGTTCCGTCGATCGCGAGGATCTCGTCGCGCGCGCACAGCCCCGCGCGTTCCGCGGGCGATCCCGACCGCACGGTCGCGGCGACCAGGTGGTCGCCCGATCGCTGGACGACCGCGCCGAAGTGCGGGCGGCGGGTGACGGGTTTTTCGCCCTCTTCCTTCTTCGGGTCGCGGCGCAGGCCCAGGCCCGCGGCCTCGAGGAATCCCCCGAGCTCCAGCTCGCGCGTGCCGTCGATGTAGTCGCGCCAGAACCCCGCGAGCGAGCCGCCCGCCACGTCCTCGCACGCGCGCCGGTAGTCTCCTTCCGGGAAGCCGGCCCCGTCCGCCGTCACGCGCTTGAAAAGGCGGCGGAGGACGTCGTCGAGCGAGCGGCGGTTGCGCGTCCGGCGGCGGATCTCGAGGTCGAGGGCCATCCCCGCGAACTCGCCCTTCTCGTAGTAGGAGATCGTGGAGTTCGGCGAGTGCTCGTTCGGCTGGTAGTACTTGATCCACGCGTCGAAGCTCGACTCGCTCAGGCTGTGGATCCGCCTCCCCGGCTTCTCGAGGAACGCGGCCCAGCGCTTGGCGGTCTTGCCGAAGTAACGCTCCGGCGACATCAGCCCGGCGCGCACGAGGAAGAGCCCGTCGTAGTACGACGTGATTCCTTCCATCGCCCACAGCAGCGTCGTGTGGACCTCGCGCTCGTAGTCGAACGGCCCCAGCGCCGACGGCCGGATCCGCTTCACGTTCCAGAGATGGAAGTACTCGTGGGCCGCGAGCTCGAGGAAGCCGTCGTAGTCCTCCCGCGACCGGAACCCGGACGACGAGTACTCGAGGCTCGTCGAATTGCGGTGCTCCAGGCCCCCGTAGGAGCCGGGCCCCGTGTGGAGCAGGAACGTGTAGTGCTCGTAGGGGAGGCCGCCGAAGAGCGCCGCCTCGGCCTCGACGATCTTCGCGAGGTCGCGCGTGACCCGGTCGAGCGGGCGATTGACGCGCCCGTGGAGGGCGAGGCGGTGCTCGATGCCGCGGGTGCGCCAGGTGCGAAGCTCGAACTTTCCCGCCTCGATCGGGCAGTCCACGAGCTCGTCGTAATCCGCGGCCGCGAACCGTCGGGGGCCGGCCGGAGACAGGCCCGTGGCGATGTTCCAGCCGGCGGGAATCCTGACGTCGAGCGTGACCGGCCTTTCCTTGGCGCCGTATAGATACATGAAGGCGCCCGCGCCGTTGACGTAGCCATGGTCGGCATCAAGGTGGGCGCCCCGAGCGTTCATTTCGAAGGCGTACACGCGGTATGTCACCCGCGCCCGTTCGGCTCCTCCCGTCCTGACACGCCAGCGGTTCTTGTCGACCCGCGACCAGGAGTGGCGACCCGCGGAGAACTCCTGCACGTTCCGCGCGTAGTCCCGGATCCGGTAGGAGCCCGGCGTCCACGCGGGCATGACGAGCTCGAAGGACGCGCCGGCGAGCCCCGCGACGTCGATCGTGACGTCGAGCAGGTGCGACGTCGGGCGGAGCATCGAGAGCGCGTAGGAGACGGAAGGCATGGCGGATGACTATAGCAGACGCCGGGTCCGCCGAAGTCGCGTCACGAAGTCCGCGACCGGTGATCACTGCCTCTGATGTGCGGTCTGGAGTGCGACGCATGAGGATGGGAAGGTCGATCCGCTTCCTGGCGGCCGCCGCGGCTCTCGCGGCCGTCGCGGGATGCAACCGGGACGACGACGATGACGACGATCCGATTCCTCCTCCGCCGGGCGCCGCCGTCATCTTCCGCGAGGACTTCTCCGGATCCTTCCCCGGGTCGCAGTGGGACATCGTCTCGGGCGACCCCTTCACCAGCGGCGCCGAGGGGAACCATCCCCCCAGCCTCATCCTCAATCCCGTCGACGAGTCCATCGTGATCCGGGGGGACTTCGTCTATTCGTCCGAGGAGGCGTTCACCCTCTCGTTCGAAACCGCTTCCTTCGAAGTGCAGGCGGACTCCGAGTTCCGGTTCCTCCTCGTCGCGGCCGGCTCGGGGAGCGTCGACGCTTCCTTCCAAACCCTGCCGTTCGACGACGAGGTGTTCGTCTCCATCCTGG
>DASRPJ010000024.1:0-4428 GCA_035646435.1 Thermoanaerobaculia bacterium
TCCGCGGCGGAGCGAAGGAGACCGGCCACGTTCACCGGCCCGCCGTTCGCGCGCCACACGTTCGGGATCGAAGCACCGCTCTGCTTCTTCACCTCGTCGGCAAACCCCGTCACGCCGTCGATTGCTGCCGCGAGCGCCCCCGAGCCGTATGCCGCGCGGGCCTGGTTCAGCCTCTGCTGAAGGTCGGCGGCGACCGCGGGCTGGATCGAGGACCAGTTCCCCGAGAGGTGGCTCTGCACGGCGTCGAACTTCGCGGCGATGACCGAGTCGATCGTCCGCGTGTCGGCGGCGATCACGAACTCCGAGAAGCCCGGGCCCGAGCCGCCGGCGCGAACGCTTCCCGCCTGAAGGAAGCCGGTCATCTCCGCAAACGCGCCGCCGTCGGGGGCCCGGTACAGCCGCAGCGGCGAGTTGGGGGCGAGCGTCAGGTTGTTCGTATAGAGCGACAGCTTGTAGACCCCCTCGAACGACAGCGCGCTCGAGGCCGACGGCTCGATCCGGACGACCACCGGAAAACCGGCGGGGATCGAAACGCCGGGCTTCGGCAGCCTCGACAGAAGAGACAGATCGCCCGGGTTGACCGCGGTGGCGGAGATCGCGAGAGACCCGGGGTTCAAACCGACGACGTTTTCGAAAGTGACGGTGAGGTCGGCCGTGAGGCCGCCGGGAAGCTCGATCCGGGCCGTCAGCTCATTGCCGGAGATCGTCGGGACGAGGGTCTCGGCGAATACCGGCAAGGAGCAGAGGGACAGGATGAGCACCGAAACAAGACCCGTGCACGCGCGCCTTCTCATTTTTTCCCCTCCGTGGCATCGAAGATAGCCGTATGCATCCCGCGTTCCAAGGGGAATAGTCGGAGTGTGACCGACCGCACAAATGCCGTACAGTTCGCGCCCCGGAAAAAGAAAAAGGGGGGCAAAAAGCCCCCCGAAATGAACCCGGAAACCGGGAAAAACTAGTACCGGTCGCGACCGCCGGAGCGGCCTCCGCCGCCTCCGCCGCCGCCAGCCGTCTTCGGCCGCGCCTCGTTCACCGTGAGCGCCCGGCCGCCGTACTCCTGGCCCGACAGCGCCTGGATTGCGCTCCGGGCCTCGGTGTCGTTGCCGAACTCCACGAAACCGAAGCCCTTGGAGCGCCCGGTCTCGCGGTCGGTGATGACGGCCACGGAGTCCACTCCCCCGTACTGGGAGAAGAGGTTCCGAAGGTCGTCTTCGGTGGTGTTGTAGGGAAGGTTGCCAACATACAGCTTCATCGAAACTGATCCTTATCCGGCGTGCATGAAACCGACCCACCGACGCGCCGCTCGACGGTGCCCGCCTTCCCGTGGATCGTCGGACTTCGTCGAGCGCGGAACTGCGTGCGGAAGGCGAGCGAGTACGAGAAGAAAGACAGGATACCAGCTTGAGCCCCGAAATCAAGCCCCCCCGGGAAACCACCCGAGGGCGCCGCCCCCCCTCCCGGCTCCGGCATGTCAAGCAGAACAGTCCCGGACAGCGAGGGCGACGAACTTCTTCGTCATCTCCTTCCTCCAGAGGAAAGAGAAGTCGGTGTTGTCCATCGGCCGGGAGGGCCCGGCCGCCGCCGCGGCCGCGTCCGCGATCGAATCCTCGTCCAGGGGGCGGCCGATGAGAGCCCGTTCCGCAGCCGCCAGTCGGAGCGGAGCCGACGCGACGCCGCCCAGCACCAGGCGCGCCGCGGTCACCGTGTTTCCCTCCCGCCACACAGCCGCTCCAACCGACAGGACAGGGAAGTCGAACGCTCCGCGCCGGCGGAGCTTGCGGTAGGACGCGCGCCACCCGTTCGGCTTCGGCAGGATGATCTGCTTCAGCAGCTCGTCCGGCCGCTTCGTCACGTAGTCGATCCCGTCGTTCCTGTAGAGGTCCTCGACGGCGATCTCGCGTTCCCCATCGCGCGAGACGAGAAGGGCCCGGGCTCCCATCGCGATCAGGACGGGGACCGTGTCCGCCGACTGGACCGCGAGGCACTTCGGCGAGCCCGGCGCGACCCAGCAGATCGTCCCGTCCTTCTTCATGCAGAAGTCGATCGCCTGCCGCCACTCGTAGCTCTGGTCGTAGTAGTTGCAGCGGGTGTCCAGGAGCAGGTTCCCGCCGAGCGTTCCCATGTTCCGCAGCGGCGGCGTCGAGATCTCCGACACGGCGTGGGCGAGGCCGGGGTACACCGCGCGGACGCGGGGGTCGTGCTCGACGTCGGAGAGCAGGAGTCCCGCGCCGAGACTCAACCCGCCGTCGCGCTCGCTCGTCTCCGCCAGCTCGTGCACGCGCGACAGGCCGATGACGACCTTCGGCGTCTGCTGGCGCCGCTTCATGTTCGGATACAGGTCCGTGCCGCCAGCCACGTAGGCGCCCTCGGATCCCGCGCCGGAACGGATCCCCACCGCCTCCGCGACCGTCCGCGGGGAGTAGTAGCGGAATCCTGGAAGACGCATCATCGCGGCACCGTCTCCGGCGCTTCACGGCGCACGCCGCCCGGCTCGGTCGGGGCGCTGTTCAACGCCTTGCCGTCTCCGCCCTGCTCCGGAGTCAGAACGCGCATCGGCTCCGGATAGGGAATCTCGGGAAAATGCGTCGGGCCGAAACGGGGAGCCTTCCCCGCGGACTTCGCCTTCAGCGCGGCGAGGACTTTCTCGGGCGTCACGGGGATCTCGTCCACGCGCACGCCGACGGCGTCGTAGATCGCGTTGGCGACCCCCGGCGGAATGGGGAGGAGAGGTCCTTGCCCGACTTCCTTCGCGCCGAACGGGCCGTTGGGGTCGGGGTCCTCCACCAGGTAGGTGAAGACCTCCGACATCTCCTTCGTCGTGGGGCTCTTGTACTCGAGGAGCGACGGGAACTTGTGGACGACGTTCCCGTTCACGCCGGACCGGTACGCCATCTCCTCCATCATGGCCTCGCCCAGGCCCATGTAGACGGACCCTTCGACCTGGCCGACGACGAGCACCGGGTTGATGCACTTCCCCACGTCGTGCGCGATCCACACCTTCGGGACGGTGTAGATCCCGGTCGACGGGTCCACGTCGACTTCGACGACCGCCGCGGAGTAGGAGTACGCGGGCGACGGCCCGACTCCCGCCCCGCGATAGCGCCCGGCGGAAGGGGGCGGGCGGTACGAACCGACCGTCCCGATCGTTCCGAATTTCGCCTCGGCGAGCACGACAGCGTCCGCGAACGCCATCCCGTTGTCCGGGTCCTCGACGTCGAAGACCCGTCCGTCGGCGAGGCCCACGCGCACCGCCGGGACACCCAGCTTCGGCGCCGCCGTCGCCACGAGGAGCTCGCGCGCCCGCTCCGCGGCCTGGACGGCGGCGTTGCCCGTCATGAGAGTGACCCGCGAGGAATACGACCCGAGATCGACGGGGGTGAGATCCGTATCGGCCGTAACGACGCGGATGTCGAACGGGTCGATCCCCAGGACCTCCGCCACGACGTAGGCGAGCACGGAGTCGCTCCCCTGCCCGATGTCGGTGGACCCGCAGAAGACGGTGACTCCGCCGCTTCGGTCGAGCTTCAGCTGCACTCCCGACTGGGGCATCGAGTTCCAGTAGATCGGCAGGCCCGCTCCGCAGATGTACGAGGAGCACGCGAGCCCGAGGCCGCGACCCGGAGGAAGTTTCCCGCGCCGTTCGCGCCAGCCCGACGCATCGATCACCTTGTCGATGCAAGCCCCGAGGCCCATCGAGCCGATCCGGAGGAAGTTCGCGGTGGTCGAGTGGGGCGGCGCGAGGTGCGCCTTGCGCATCTCGGCGGGGTCGAGCCCGAGGTCGCACGCGATCTTGTCGAGCTGCACCTCGAGGGCGTACCGAGGCTGCGGGGTGCCGTGCCCCCGCTTCGGGCCGCAGGGGGGCTTGTTCGTGAACACGCGCGCGCCGTCGAACCGGTAGGCCGGCACCCGATAGGTCACCGTCTGGAGCGCGCCCGTGTAGTACGTGGACGCGACGCCGTAAGAGCCGTAGGCGCCGCCGTCGAGCACCGTCTGGAAGTGCATGGCGGTGATCGCGCCGCCCTTCTTCACGCCGGTCTTGACGCGCATGAGCGTCGGATGGCGCCCGCGGTGGCAGTAGAAGACCTCCTCCCGCGTCAGGCAGATCTTCACGGGCCGGCCGGTGACGCGCGAGAGATGCGCCACGACGATCTCGTGGCTGAAGGGATCGGACTTGCCGCCGAACCCGCCCCCGTTCGGGGTCGCGATGACGCGGATCCGGGCAGCGGGCATCGAGAGGACCTTCGCCAGCGCGCGATGGACGTAATGCGGCGTCTGCGTCGCGGACCACACGGTGAGCTTGCCGTCCGGGCCGAAGTCGGCGACCGCCGCGTGCTGCTCGAGCGGAAGATGCGTGCTGCCCTCGTAGAAGAAGAGGTCTTCGTAGACGCGATCGGCCTCGGCAAAGCCGCTCCCGGTGTCGCCGAACTC
>DASRPJ010000025.1:0-15895 GCA_035646435.1 Thermoanaerobaculia bacterium
GGCCGGTGCGTCTCGACGACCTGCCGGAGGACGCGCTCCCCGACCGCGTTCGGCGGGCCGAAGTCCCGCGCCGGCGCCGTGTCGCCCAGCAGCACCCGCGCGCACGCGGCCGCGGCCGCGCCGAGGGCCTCGAGGTTGTAGCCGCCTTCGAGGGCGAGGACGACGCGGCCTCCCGCGAGCGACCGAACTCGCTCCGTCATCGCCGCGTAGCCGTCCGCCGACAGCCGCATGCCGCCCAGGAGGTCGCCCGCGGCCGCGTCGAAGCCGCAGGAGACGAGCACGAGCTGCGGGTCGAACGCGCGCGCGATCGGGAGCAGCACGCGGTCGAAGGCGGCGACGTATTCCGCGTCGCCCATTCCCGCGGGCCACGGGACGTTGACCGTCCGGCCGCGCCCGGCGACCCGTCCGAGCTCGTCGATCGCGCCGGTGCCCGGATAGAACGGGAACTGATGGGTCGAGAAGTAGAGGACGTCGGGATCCTCCTCGAACGAGTGCTGCGTCCCGTTGCCGTGGTGCAGGTCCCAGTCGACGACGAGGACCCGCGCGACCCCCGCGTCCCGAGCGGCCCGCGTCGCGACCGCGACGTTGTTGAAGAGGCAGAACCCCATCGCGCGGTCCGCCTCCGCATGGTGGCCGGGCGGCCGCAGGAGGGCGAGGCCATTCGCGAGCGCACCGGAGACGACGTCTCTCGTCAGGTCGACGAGGCCGCCGGCGGCGAGCCGCGCGGCGCGGGCGGAGTCGGAGCACGTGTACGTGTCCGGATCGAGCTGGGCGAACGGGACGCGCGCCGTCCCCGCGACGCGGTCGAGGTGCTCGCCCGTGTGCACCGCGAGGAGCTCTTCCCGGGTCGCCTCCCGCGCTTCGACCCGGCGGAACCGCGGCGTCAAGCCTTCTCGCGCGAGCCGCTCCCGGATGGCCGAGAGACGGCCGGGATGCTCCGGATGGTCGTAAGGGGCGCGATGGAGGAGGAAGGCGTCGTCGTCGACGAGGCCGGTCGTCACGGCGCGGACGCGCGCCGGAGCTCGTTCGCGATCTCGGGGCTTCGCGTACAGGTCTGGTCGGACACGAGGCACTCCTGCAGCGTCATCTCGCAGCCGCAGTCGCAGCAGTCCGACGCGAGCCGGCCCAGGAACTCGGCGCGCGCGAGCGGCGCCAGACCTTCCCCCGCGAGGAGCGATGCGCGCGACGCCTCGACGGGAGGCGCGGTGGGCGCGGCCGGGATTTCAGAGACACCGGCGGCGGGCGCGGGCCGGCGGAAGATCGGGCTGTGCGCGCGGAGGAGCCAGAGCGCGGCGAAGAACGCGAGCGCGTAGGCCGCGATCGCGAGGACCGCGACCCCCGGTCCCCGCCGCCGCGCCGGAGCGGGCTCGGGCGGACCGAGGACGCGAAGAGTGCGCGGGGGAGGAAGGTCAGGCATCGAGCGCCGCGGCGAGCACGGCCGGATCGGACGTCGGGGCGAGACACGAGAAGCTCCGGCACACGAACGCGCGGGCCCCGCCGCCGGCTCCCCGGCCGGCGACGAGCGGAGAGACGTCTGCGAGGCTCTCGGCGGGGTCGGCGTGGAGGACGACGCGGTTCACCCGGCGGCTCGCGAACACGGCCGCGCGCAGCTCTTCGAACCCGGGACGGCCCGGCTCGCCCGCGAGGACGACCTCCGGCGGCTCGTCCTCGCGGTAATCGAGGGCGGCGAGAAGCCGGGGAAAAGCGGAGGGGGCGCGATCGAGATATCCGGCGAAAGCCGAGAAGACCTTCTCCGCCCGCTCGCGGTGCTTCGGGTCGCCGGTGAAGCTGCCGAGCCTCAGCAGGTTCATGGCGGCGACGGAGTTGGAGGAGGGCATCGCGCCGTCGAAGAGCTCCTTGGGGCGCAGGATGAGCCCGTCGTGGCTCTCCCCGGAAAGGTAGTAGCCGCCGCGCGGGTCGGCGAAGCGCTCGTGCATTTCTTCCTGAAGCTCGAGCGCGGAGCGGAAGTATCGGGGCTCGAACGTCGTCTCGTAGAGATCGAGGAGCGCCTCGACGAAGAAGGCGTAGTCGGAGGCGAAGCCGGCGATGCCCGCGGCGCCGTCCTTCTCGCGGTGAAAGAGCTGCGGCCGGCCGCGCTCCTTCACGCGACAGCGCCAAAGGACCCGATCCGCCGCCCGGCCCGCCGCCGCCTCGTAGCGCGGCTCGGAAAGGACCCGGCCCGCGAGCGCGAAGGCGGAGATCGCGAGCGCGGTCCAGTCGGTCAGGAGCTTCTCGTCGGTCATCGGGGGGACGCGGCCCGAGCGCGCCTCGTACATCTTCCGGCGCGCGTCGGCGAGGATTTCCTCGACGCGGCCCTCGGATATCCCGAACTCCTCCGCGAGCTCGCCGACGCTCCGGACGATCGAAAGCACCGTCTGACCGTGCTCGAAGTTCCCCCCGGGGGTCACCCCGAACCGCGCGCTGACGATCGGCGCGGCTTCGGGTCCCACCGCCGCCTCGACCGACTGCGGATTCCAGACGTAGAAGGTGCCCTCTTCTCCCTCGGAGTCGGCGTCCTGCGCCGCGAAGAATCCGCCCGCCTCGGGAGTCATCTCCGCGAGGAGGTAGTCGAGCGTCTCCCGCGCCACTCGCGCGAAGTCCTCGTTTCCGAAGGCGCGAAAGGCGAGCACGTACACGCGGGCGAGGAGCGCATTGTCGTAGAGCATCTTCTCGAAGTGGGGGACGAGCCACCTCGCGTCCGTCGAATAGCGGTGGAACCCGCCGCCGACGTGGTCGTAGATTCCGCCGGCGGCCATCTTCGCGAGCGTCGTCTCGACCATTTCGCGCGCGGACTCCTGGCCGGTGCGGATCGACCGGCGGATGAGGAGCTCCAGGCGCATCGATGGCGGGAACTTCGGCGCGCCGCCGAAGCCTCCGTGGGTCCGGTCGAAGTCGCGCGCGGCTGCGAGCGCCGCACGGTCGAGAGCTCCCGGGCCGACCGCCTCGCCGTCGGTCGAGGCGCGTTCCGCGAGGTCGAGGTGCGCGAGCAGGCGACCCGCGGACGTGTCGAGCTCCGCGCGTCGGTTCTTCCAGGCGTCGGCGACCGCGGCCAGGAGCGCCGGAAAACCGGGGCGCCCGTATCGGTCGTCGGGCGGGTAATAGGTCCCCCCGTGGAAGGGCTTCCCGTCGGGCGTCAGGAAGAGGGAGAGCGGCCAGCCCCCGCTCCCGGTCATCGTCTGGACGGCGGTCATGTAAACGTCGTCGACGTCCGGGCGCTCCTCGCGGTCGACCTTGATCGGTACGAAGCCCTCGTTCAGCTGACGCGCGATCGCCTCGTTCTCGAACGACTCGCGCTCCATGACGTGACACCAGTGGCACGTGGAGTAGCCGATCGAGAGGAAGATCGGCTTGTCCTCCGCTTTCGCTCGCTCGAAGGCCTCGGAGCCCCAGGGGTACCAGTCGACCGGGTTGTGCGCGTGCTGGAGGAGGTAGGGGCTCTTTTCCTTCGCGAGGCGGTTGGGCACGACGGCCCAAACCCGGGAGGAATCGCTGTCATTCCGAGGAGCGAAGCGACGAGGAATCTGGTTCCCTCTCCCCAGAGGGACACAGATCCCTCGCTTCGCTCGGGATGACAGAGAAAGGAGCGGATCCCTCGCTGCGCTCAGGATGACCGCTGGGCGGTCACTTCTTCGGCTCGCGGGGCTGCGCGGTCACCGTGACGACGTTATCGCCGTCCTGGACGTGGATGACGTCGCCCGGACCGAGCTCATCGATTCGCTGGAGGAGCTCCTTCGGGCTGATGTCCCGGCCGCCCGACACGCTCTCGACGAGTGCGCGGGGGAGGCGGACCTGAACGTTCTTCCCCCACCCGTCCTTGACGCGGACCTCGACGATGTTTCCGAGGCCCTGCACCTCGATCGTCTTGCCGTCCTTCTGAATGACGGTGGGGTTCCCCGGCGTGCTCTGATCGGCGGCGTCGAGGATTTCCTTCGGGCTGACGTCGTCCTCGTCCCAATCCGCGTTGATGTCGGCCCCGAACCGCTCGATCGGCGCGAGCTTGGCGACGCGGGCGACGAAGTTCGACGGGATGGAGAAGCTAACGCGGTGCAGTTTGCCGTTCTCGCGCTCCTGGACCTGTACCTGGAAGCTCTTGACTCTCGCGAACTCCGGCGCGGGGCGGCGCCAGTAGGCGAGCGCCGAGACGAAGAGCAGGACGACCACGACGCCCAGAATGACCGCACGGGTTTCCTTCATGGATGCTTCTCCCCCCTCTGTTCAGAACGAGCCCCACCCCGAAAAGTTCCGCTCGTGGTATTTTCACGGACGAGGGTCTCGGAATAACCCCGTCTGTTTTCAGCTTTTAGGAGCACGATGCCCCATTTCATCACGGATACCTGCATCGGCTGCGGGGTCTGCGAGATCAAGTGCCCGACGCACACGATCACGGGAGACAAGGCCGAGAAGTACGTCATCCACGCCGACCGCTGCATCGACTGCTCGGTCTGCGCTCGCTATTGCCCGGTTTCGTGCATCCAGGACCAGAAGGGCGAGCTCGTCGAGAAGGTCAAGCCCCGCGACATACCGAAGGCGATCGTCGACCGCGACCTCTGCACCGGCTGCGAGTTCTGCATCGACATCTGCCCGTTCGACTGCATCTACCTGATCGATGACCCCCTCCAGGAGACCTTCCACAAGATCGCGGAGGTCGACGCGGGACCGTGCGTCTCCTGCCGCCTCTGCGAGACCGTCTGCGACAAGGACGCGATCTTCGTCCCGAACCCGATCACGCAGGCGAAGCGGTACCTCCCCGTCCTGTGAGCGAGGGCCCTCCCGGCCCGAATCCACCCGAGGACGAGGAAGTCGTCCGCCCGACCGGCGCGGGCCGCCTCGTCGTCCGGTTCTTCCTTCTCCCGCTACTCGTCGTCGGCACCGCCGTCGGGATCTTCCTCGTTTTCTCCCTGATGACCTTCGAGCGGCGCTCGCCGCGCGACTACCTCGCGGAAGTGCGCGGAGGGAGCGCCGGCCGGCGGTGGCAGGCGGCGTTCGAGCTCTCCCGCCGCATCGGCTCGATGAAGCCGGGGCCGGAGCGCGACGCCATCGCCACGGAGAGCCTCCGTCTCTTCCAGACGCTCTCCCCGACGCGGGAGGAAGACGTGAAAGTGAGGAGGTACCTCGTCCTCGCGCTCGGGAAGCTCGGCGACCGCTCGGCGGTGCCGGT
This sequence comes from Thermoanaerobaculia bacterium, assembly GCA_035646435.1. Classification (GTDB taxonomy): domain Bacteria; phylum Acidobacteriota; class Thermoanaerobaculia; order UBA5066; family Gp7-AA6; genus Gp7-AA6. The sequence goes on from DASRPJ010000025.1 coordinate 5,159, forward strand.
GCTGCTCGGCGCAACCCGGGACCCGGACCCGGAGACACGGCTCTACGCGGTCTGGTCGCTCGGAATGCTCGGAGACCCGGGGGCGGTCGACGCGGTTCTCGAAGCGTCGCGCTCCGAGGATCCCGGCATGAGGAAGATGGCGGCGTACGTCGCGGGCAAGCTCGGCGACCGGCGAGTCGTCCCGCGACTCCGGGTTCTGCTCGAAGATCGCGTGCCCGACGTCCGATGGAACGCCGCCATCGCGCTCGCGACGATGGGCGACGGCAGCGGGATCGCCGTCCTCCGAGCGATCGTGGACCGCGAGGCCCTCGCGCGGCAGGCCGCGCTCTCCGCCGATCAGGCGGAGGCGGCGATGGTGAACGCTTTGAAGGCGCTCGCGATCCTTCGCGACGAAGGAACGGTGCCGCTGCTGGAAAAAGTCGCGCGCGAAGACCCGAACCTCCGCGTGCGCGACGCGGCGCGGCGCGCGATCGAAGCGACGCGAGGGCGGTGAGAGTCTCTCGACTACGGCCTCGCTCGTCGTCGCGTCAAATGGAGACCGGAGCCTGTTTTTGGTAGTCTCCCCGGCGGCATGTCGACACCGCAGCGCCGAGTAGTCCCGCCCACGGCGGAGAAGCCGCCCGACGTCCTGCCGGACGGCGTGACGCGGCGTTCGACGATCAAGTGGATGACGCTCGCCTGGGTCGGGTTCGCCGCCGCGACGGGCGCCGGCCTGACCGCGACGCTCCGGTTCCTCTTCCCGAACGTTCTCTTCGAGCCGCCGACCCGCTTCAAAGCGGGAGACCCCCAGACGTACGCCTTCGGGGTGGACGAGCGATGGAAGGAAGAGTACGGCGTGTGGCTCGTCCGGAACACCGAGACGATCTACGCGCTCGTCGCCGTCTGCACGCACCTCGGGTGTACGCCGAACTGGCTCGCCGCGCAGAACAAGTTCAAGTGCCCCTGCCACGGGTCCGGCTACTACATGTCCGGCGTGAACTTCGAAGGCCCCACGCCGAGGCCGCTCGAGCGCGCCGAGATCGCCGTGTCGCCCGACGACGGGCAGCTGATCGTCGACAAGGCCACCCGATACCTCTACGAACGGGGCCAGTGGAGCGATCCGAAGTCCTTCGTGAAGATGGTTTAGAGATTGCCCCGGGGTCTGATCCCGAAGGGGTCTGACCCCGGCACGAAACTCAGAGGGGGTCTGATCCCGAAGGGGTCAGATCCCGGCGCGAACCAGGAGGTCTTTTGGGTCGTCGCTGGAACCGGTTTCAGGAGTCCGTCGTCGAGAGCCAGCTCTGGAAGTCCATCTTCCGGGTCGGCGTCCCGAACACGAACCGCAAGCGCGTGCTCGCGATGCTCGGCAACGTGGTGCTCCACCTGCACCCCGTCAAGACGCGCAAGTCCGGCGTCAAGATGCGCTACACGTGGTGCGCGGGCGGGGTCACGTTCTTCCTCTTCCTCGTCCTGACCTTCACGGGTCTCCTCCTCATGTTCTATTACCGCCCCACCGTCGAGTACGCGTTCGTCGACATCCTCGACCTGCGAGAGCAGGTCCCCTTCGGCATCATGCGGGAAGTGCACCGCTGGGGCGCGCACGCGATGGTCATCACCGTCTGGATCCACATGTTCCGCGTCTTCATGACCGGCTCCTACAAGCCGCCCCGCGAGTTCAACTGGGTCATCGGCGTCATTCTGCTCGTGCTCACCCTGCTGCTCTCGTTCACCGGGTATCTCCTCCCGTGGGACCAGCTCGCGATCTGGGCGATCACGGTCGGATCGAACATGGCCGCGGCCACTCCGCTCCTCGGGATCGAGGGTCCGGGCACCGGCTTGCTCAAGATCGGCGACATCCAGCTCGTCACCTCTTCGAACGACGCCCGCTTCGCGCTGCTCGGAGGTCGCTTCGTCGGAGCCGGCGCGCTCCTGCGGTTCTACGTCCTCCACTGCGTCGGGATCCCGCTCATCGCGGCGTTCCTCATGGCCGTGCACTTCTGGCGCGTCCGCAAGGACGGCGGCATCTCCGGACCCGTCTAAGGCAGGGGAGAGTCGAGCTCGATGCCGGTCGTCAACGCCCTGAAGAGCGTCGTCAACTTCCTCGCGGCGCCGGAGTATCTCGTCACGATCGCGCTCGTCCTGCTCGTCGTCGCCATCAACTGGAAGCCTCTCTGGTCGAAGAAGGGCGGGATCGTCCTCGGAATAGCCGGAGTCCTGTTCTTCGCGCTCTCCTACCTCGATCCGAACTTCAACAAGGTGGCGACGCTGCCCGACAACGTCCCGATCGTCGGGATGATCTTCCTCGTCGGCTTCTTCTTCTGGTGGGCGATGCACCAGGCCTACGAGAACGACAAGCGCATCGCGCAAGGGCGCCCGACGATCGAGGGCGAGGACTCGACCCAGAAGGTCTTCTCCTGGCCGGACCTCGTTTACGTCGAGCTCATCTGCCTCGTCGTCGTCATGGCCGTGATGATCGTGTGGTCGATCGTGTTGAAGGCGCCGCTCGAGGAGCCGGCGAACCCGGGCGACTCTCCCAACCCGTCGAAGGCGCCCTGGTACTTCCTCGGGCTCCAGGAGATCCTCGTCTACTACGACCCGTGGATGGCGGGCGTCGTCCTGCCGTCTCTCATCATCGTCGGGCTCATGGCCATCCCCTACATCGACACGAACCCGAAAGGGAACGGTTACTTCACGTTCCGGGAGCGGAAATGGGAGATCACGATCTTCCTCGTCGGCTTCCTCGTCCTCTGGTGCGTCCTGATCGTGCTCGGCACGTTCCTGCGCGGCCCGAACTGGAACTTCTTCGGACCCTACGAGTTCTGGGACATCAACAAGCTCGTGCCGCTGAACAACATCAACCTGTCCGAGATCATCTGGATCAAGATCTTCAAGACCCGGATGCCGGACTTCTGGCTCTTCCGCGAGATCTTCGGGCTCGCCCTCGTGGCGCTGTACATGGGCCTGCTCCCTCCGATACTCGCGAAGACGGTGCTCCGGCGCTTCTACGAGAAGATGGGCACCGTCCGTTTTCTCATCGGCGTGAACCTCGCCCTCATCATGCTGTCGCTCCCGATCAAGATGTACCTGCGCTGGATCTTCAACCTGAAGTACCTCGTGAACATCCCGGAGTTCAGCTTCAACATATGAGCCGGAACCGGACCGCGTAGCCGCCATGCCCCGGAGAGCGCCCGCCGAGCCGATCGATCACCACTACAACATCCCCCGGCTGAACCGCGTCTTCGCGTACACGGGGATCATCCTGACGGTCGTCTTCATCGCGATGGTGGTCGAGGACTACGCGCGGCCGTGGAAGCGGATCCAGCGCGCGTTCACGAAGATCGAGGCCCGGAAGGCGCGGCAGAGCGCTCTCGAGGCGCGGAACAAGGCCGTCGGCGAAGAGGGGAAGCGCCTCCGCGCCGAGCTGGCGCTGGCGAACAAGGAGCTCGCCGCGCATCGGAACGAGTTGCGCCGGCTCGACCGGAAGCTCGAAGAGCTGGAGCCGAAGGTCTACCTCGCGGACCAGCAGTTCAAGTTCACGAAGGCGTCCCTGGACGCGCAGCGCTACAAGTACGAGAACGCGCTCGCCACGGCGCCGCGCACGGCGCCGAAGCACAAGCGGGACTTAGACGAGCTCGAAGCCGAGCTCGAGAACCACCGGCTCGCGCTTGCCCGCGTCCAGAAGGAGGAGGCCGACACGCGGTCCGCTCGGGAGCTCCTCGTCGAGCGACGGGAGCAGGTCGCCCTCTCGATCGAGAAGCTCACGACGGAGTACCGGGTCGCGCGCAAGCGGTTCGAGAGCTTCCGCGACACCGCGCTCTTCCAGGCGCGCAACTCGCCGATCCTCGACATGGTCAACCCGTCCCTGCGCGTCCAGCAGGTCCAGCTTCCCGAGCACTACACCGACGTCAACTTCATGAAGATCCCGAGGGTGGACCGCTGCCAGACGTGCCACATCGCCGCCGACCGGACCGGTTTCGACGACCCAAAAAGCAACGTCGTGTTCCGCAGCCATCCGCGGCAGGAGCTGATGATCGGCAGCGAGTCCGCGCACCCGGTGAACCTCTTCGGGTGCAGCCCGTGCCACGGCGGCCGGGACCGGGCGTCGTCATTCTGGTCGGCCGGCCATTCGCCGGAGAGCCCGAAAGAGGCGGAGCGGTGGACGAACGCGCTCAACTGGAAATTCGATCGCTTCAACCAGACCCCGATCCTTCCGATGAAGTACACCGAGGCCGGCTGCTACCGCTGCCACGCGGACGAGACGAACTTCCGCGAGGCCCCCAAGCTTGACGCCGGCATGAAGCTCGTCGAGGACCTCGGCTGCTGGGGCTGTCATCGGATCGAAGGGCTCGAGAAGCAGGGTCTCCCGCGGGTCGGGCCCTCGCTCGAGAGGATCGCGTCGAAGGTGACCCGCGACTGGACGACCCGGTGGGTGATGAAGCCCGACTCGTTCCGCGCCTCGACGAAGATGCCGCAGTTCTTTTACCTCGAGAACTTCGTGGACGTTTCGGGGCCGAAGCCCCCGACGGAAGCGCAGAAGCGGATGAACGAGCAGGGGAGGATCGAGAACGACGCGATGGTCAACTCGATCGTCGCCTACCTCTTCGCGAAGTCGCGCGGCGAAAACGTGCCCCCCGTCGCCGGTGCTGGCGACGCGGCGCGGGGAGCGACGCTCCTCGCGGAGCGGGGCTGTTTCGGCTGCCACCTCGCGGATCCGAACGCGCGCCGGGATCTCACGGGCACCTACCGGCAGTTCGGGCCGAACCTCGCGGGCATCGGCTCGAAGGTGAGCCGGGACTGGATCTACCACTGGGTGCTCGATCCGAAGGCGTGGAGCCCCGACACGAAGATGCCGAACCTCCGGCTCACGCCGGCCGAGGCGCTCGACATCGCCGAGTACCTTTCGACGCTGAAGGCCTCCGCCGAATTCGAGAGGGTCGGACTTCCCGCGACGGACCCGGCCACGCTCGACAGGATCGCGCTCTATTTCCAGATGTCGGACAAGACGCTCCTCGATGCGAAGGCGACGCTCGCGAAAATGGACCTTCACAGCAAGGAGGTCTACACCGGAGAGAAGCTCATCGCGCACCAGGGGTGCTTCGCGTGCCACGCGATCCCCGGGTTCGAGGACGCCAAGCCGATCGGCACCGAGCTCACCGAGGAGGGCTCGAAAACCGTCCACCTCCTCGACTTCGGCTTCATTCACATTCCCCACACGCGCCATGACTGGTTCGAGACGAAAGTGAAGAGCCCGCGCATCTTCGACCGCGATCGCGCGCGCGGCTGGGAAGAGAAATACCGGATGCCGGACTTCCACCTGAGCGAGCGCGAGCGCGAGCAGGTGGTGACAGCGGTTCTCGGCTTCCAGGACCTGAACGCGGCGCCGACCGCGCGGAAACGGCTTTCGCCGGACGAGGAGGCGATCGAGCGGGGGCGGAGGATCGTCAAGAGCAACAACTGCCTGGGCTGCCACGTCATCGAGGGCTACGGCGGCTCGTTCCGGTCGCTCGTGGCGGACACGTCGCTCGCTCCCCCCATCATCCAGGGGCAGGGCGCAAAAGTGCAGAGCGACTGGCTCTACTCGTTCCTGAAGGCGCCCAAGACCGGCGAGATCCGGCCGTGGCTCGAAGTCCACATGCCGACGTTCGGGTTCACCTCCGACGAGCTGAACGACCTCACCCACTACTTCGCGTCGCTCGACCGCGCCTCGTATCCGTTCCTGGATGCCGACCACCCGACCGACCCGGGGCGGTGGGCCGCGGGGAAGAAGGTGTTCGAGCTCCTGCGGTGCCGGCAGTGCCACCCGAGCAGCGTGCAGGAGATGAACGCACCCGGCGTCGACCGGGCGTCGCTCGCGCCGAACCTCCAGATGTCGGCGACTCGCCTGCGCCACGAGTGGATCGCCGACTGGATCAAACGCCCCGACGAGTGGATGCCCGGGACCCGGATGCCGACCAACTTCCCCAAGGGGGACGACGGGAAGCGCACGTCGCCCATCGCGGCGCTCTTAGACGCGCCCACCTTCGCCGCCGACCGCGCCGAGTTCGCGCGGCTCCTCGGCGGCGACGAGGCGGCGAAGAAGTTCCTCTCCGACCCCGACGCCGTGACGAAGGCGCTTCGCGACTACGTCTGGTCCGTCGGCATCACCGGAGGCACGGCTCCGGCCCAGCCGTCCGGGCCGCGGGACGGCGCTCGACCCGCCCCGACGCCGGGCGCCCGCACGGCGACCACCGCGGGAAGCCGGACGGCCGCCGCTCCGGGCGGACGCTAGCGGTCCGCGGGCCGTGCCCGCCCTCTCCCTCGATGCCTCCCTCTACTGGATGAGCCTCGGCGTCGCGGCGGCGGCCGTGGTCCTGTTCCTGTGGCTGATGCGGGAGCGCAAGAGCGGGGACTGAGCCGCCGACGATTGATACTCTTCGCACCCTGATCCCGAAACCCCCCTTTCCGCGCGACCTGTCGCCCGAGCAGGAGCTCGAGCAGTTCCGGCGCTTGAAGCCCCGCCTGACCGAGCTCTGGAACGCGCTCGCCGTGGACCAGGACCAGGCCTACACGTCGGTCGTCGTGCCGTCCCTGACCCTCGACGAGCGGGAGCTCGAGAAGCTGGAAGGCGCCGCCTACTACGAGGAGCGGCTCCTCTTCATGCTGATCCGGCTCCGGAATCCGCACGCCCTCATGGTCTACGTCACGTCGCGGCCCGTTCACCCCCTGATCCTGGAGTACTACTTCGAGCTCCTCGCGGGGATACCGGCGAGCCACGCACGCGCCCGCCTGACGCTCCTCTGCGCGTACGACGCCTCGCCGCGCTCGCTCACGGAAAAGATCCTGGATCGGCCGCGGCTGATCCAGCGGATCCGTTACGGCATCGGCGACCCGGCTCGCGCGTTCCTTTCCGTCTACAATGCGACGCCGCTCGAGCGGCGGCTCGCCGTCCTCCTCGGCATTCCGCTGAACGCGGTCGACCCGGAGCTCCAGCACCTCGGCACGAAGTCGGGAAGCCGGCGCGCCTTCCGCGAGGCCGGCGTGGCGCTGCCCGAGGGCTTCGAGGACGTCCGCTCGAAAGAGGACGTCGTCGTCGCGCTCGACTCGCTCCGGCAGAGGCGCCCCGGCATACGCAAGGCCGTCGTGAAGCTCGACGAGGGCTTCTCGGGCGAGGGAAACGCGATCTTCCTGTACCCGCAGGAGAGCGGCGCGGGCGCGCTCGCGGACGCCCTCGAGAGCCTCGAGTTCGCCGTACCGTCGGAGAACACCGACGCGTTCCTCGAGAAGATCGGGACCATGGGCGGCGTCGTCGAGGAGTTCCTCGACGGAGGGGAGGTGCGCTCGCCGAGCTGCCAGATCCGCCTCGATCCCAACGGACAGGTGATCCTCGTCTCGACCCACGATCAACTCCTCGGCGGGCCGACGAACCAGGTGTACCTGGGATGCCGGTTCCCGGCGGACGAGGGCTACCGCGAACAGATTCAGGACGCCGGGCGGCGCATCGGTGCGGTTCTCGCGGCCCACGGCGTCGTGAGTCGCCTCGCCATCGACTTCCTCGTCCGCCGCGCCGAGCCGGGGGCGCCCTGGGACGTCTTCGCGATCGAGATCAACCTCCGGATCGGAGGGACGACCCATCCCTTCCTCGCGCTCGAGTTCCTGACGGGCGGCGAGCTCGATCCCGAGACCGGCGTCTTTCACTCCCCGAGCGGGCTGGAGAAGTCCTACCGCTCGACGGACAACGTGAAGTCCGACGCGTACCGTGGTCTTTCTCCCGAGGACCTCCTGGACATCATGACCATCAACCACCTGCACTACAGCCAGGGGACCGAGACCGGGGTGCTCTTCCACATGATCGGCGCCGTCTCGCAGTACGGGAAGATCGGCCTGACCGTCATCGGGAACAACCGGGCTCAGGTCGACGCCATCTACGACGAGACGATCGCGGTCCTCGACCGGGAGACCGGGTACGGGCGAGCGGAAGGGCCGCCGGCAGCGCCCCGGCGTGCTCCCGCGCGCCGCGAGCACCGCGACACGATCGTCGTTCCGACGCTCTGGCGGGATCGGAGCTGACGGCTTTCGCTTCCCGGCATGAGCCGAGGATGAGCAACCCGGCGGATCACGGCGCTTTCGATTCCTGAGGGCAACACCATCCACCGCCTGGCACCGGGCCGCGACGGGCAAATGCCTAAAGCTTCCTAAAACGATTGACACCCCCGCCCGGGGCGGCGGTAGGATGCTTATGTAAACGGTTACATCGGCGGTGGGCGCGATGTTTCTCATCTTGTCGGCGGGCGGTTTCCGATCGTTTTCCGACCGGAAGCCCGAGCCATGACCGCCACCATCAAGGAGGTCGGGCGTCAGGCGAAGGTCTCGGTGGCGACCGTCTCCCGGGTGTTCAACGACAAGGGTCCGGTGCGCGAGGAGACCCGTCAGAGGGTCCTTCGCGTCGCCCGGCGCCTTCGCTACGCCCCCCACGGCGCCGCGCGCAGCCTCATCACGAAGCGCACGAGCACGATCGGGGTGCTCATGCCCGACATCTACGGCGAGTTCTTCTCCGAGGTCATCCGCGGAGTCGACGCCGCCGCGCGGCGGAGCGGTTACCACCTGCTCGTCTCGAGCTCGCACAGCGAGAAAGAGGAGATCGAGGCGGCGCTGCGCGCGATGCGCGGCCGCGTGGACGGGCTGATCGCGATGTGCCCCGACATCCCTCCCCAGGACCTGAAGAGAAATCTCTCCGACAAGCTGCCGATCGTTCTCCTGAACTGCCCGGAGAACGGCCGCTCGGTGGACTCGATTCGCGTGGACAACTATGGCGGCGCGTTTGCGATGGTCCGTCACCTCGCCGCTTTGGGGCACCGGCGGATCGCGCACATCGCCGGGGAACCGAAGAACTACGACGCCCGGGAAAGGCTCCGGGGCTACCGCGCCGCCATGAAGGAGTTCGTCGTAGGCGTCGGGTCCGCGCTCGTCGTTGAAGGGGACTTCACCGATGCGGCCGGCTACCGGGCGGCGAAACTCCTGCTCGAGACCTCGCCCGGGCCGACCGCGATCTTCGCGGCGAACGACTCGATGGCGATCGGGTGCCTCTCGGCGCTCGCCGACGCGGGGTGGCGCGTCCCGGAGGATGTCGCCGTCGCGGGCTTCGACGACATCCCGACCGCGAGCTACACGATCCCACCGCTCACGTCGGTGCGAGTGTCGATCGCGGACCTGGGAGGGCTCGCGCTCGAAAGGCTGCTGAACGGGGTCGCGAAGGAAAACCGGCAGCCCAAACGACAGGAAACGCTCCCGGCCACGCTCGTCGTCCGCAAGTCGTGCGGCGCGGGGGGGCCGGCGAATCTCAAGCTCGTATCGAAAACGGCTTCGATTTCGGAAATAGGAGGATGACTGTATGAGGCGAGTCAATCGAAGAGGCGCGCTCGCGGCGGCGGCGCTTGCTCTGGTGGTGATGTTGCTGCCGCGGCCCGGGGCGGCTCAGCTCACGACCGCAACGCTGCGGGGGAGGGTGACTGACGACGCGGGCGCCCCGCTTGCGGGCGTGGCGGTCACGGCGAGCAACGCGGATACGGGCGTTTCCCGCGCGGACGTCTCGGACCCGAATGGGTACTACACGCTCGGCGGCCTCGCGCCGGGCAGCTATCTCATCCAGATATCGTCCCCCAACTTCGCACCGCAGTCCCGAAACGCCCGCCTGCTCGTTGGACAGACGCTCGACGTCGATTTTCAACTCGCAACCCAGGTCACGGCGACCGAGAACGTCGTCGTCGTGGGCGAGGTCTTCGTCGAAACCAAGACCTCGGAGGTCACCACGCACGTCACCGAGGAGCAGATCGACAACCTGCCCCAGAGCAACCGGAACTTCTTGAACTTCGCCGCTCTCGCTCCGGGTGTGCGGACGAAGAGGAACGAGTTCGACGAACGCCAGGAGGTCGCGTCCGGAGCGTTGGGCGCCTCGGAGATCAACGTGTTCATCGACGGCGTCAGCTTCAAGAGTGACGTGCTTCAGGGCGGCGTGATCGGCCAGGACGCCTCGCGGGGGAACCCGTTCCCCCAGAACGCCGTCCAGGAGTACGAGATCCTGACCAACAATTACAAGGCGGAGTACGAGACGGCGGCGAGCGCCATCATTTCCGCCGTCACCAAATCCGGCAGCAACGCGCTCCATGGCGACGTTTTCGGCTTCTACCAGGACAAGGACCTGGTCGATGAAGACGAGTTCGTGGAGATGCGTCGGGAAAACGACTCGCGCTGCCCGGGTGGCCCCGCGCAGATCTGCGACGAGGCGGAGTACGAGCGCTGGCAGTACGGCCTCGCGCTCGGAGGACCCATCGTTTCCGACCGGGCTCACTTCTTCCTCTCCTACGAAGGCAACCGGCAGGATCGGGCGAAGACCGTCTTCCTCGGCGGCAACCGCGCCTTCTTCGGGGGAAACCTTCCCGCGCGGATCACGGACGCCGAAGGAAACTTCGTCCAGCCCTTCCGGTCGGACCTCTATTACGGAAAGGTCTCCTTCCAGGCCGGGGAGTCGCACAGCCTCGAGTTCTCCGGAAACATCCGACACGAAACGGACCTGAGAGGCTTCGGCGAGCAGATCGGCATCGAGGCGGCCGAGAACGTCAAGATCGACACGGCCTCGGCCATCCTCAAGCACCAGTGGGTGGCGAGTTCCTGGCTGAACCAGGCGACGGTCTCGTACAACCACCTCAAGTGGAACCCGACGCCCGAGAACATCAGCACCGTCGGCGAGGAGTTCGAAGGGCTGATCCGCCTCGGCGGGCGCGA